>NZ_JAKFZM010000013.1:0-127834 GCF_021654205.1 Leisingera sp. MMG026
CTGTCTGGGGTTCCAGTTCTGGCTAAGTATATACAGGAATACGAGCAACTCGCACACCTCCTCAGACCAGTTCACTTCGATCTAATTGACTTCAAGAAGGATGCACATGAACTGAACAGGCTTGTATACAGTTACGCTGACGCAGTTGGGATATCCTTCGACCAACTTTCTCACGCAGAGTTCTTCAAGAGGTTGCTCTGTGCATGCATAAATCGCTGGGGGCTGGTCATTGAGCTAGTCGTCGAGGCTTTTGCCTTGGCTAAACTCGAAGGTGCGCAGTCGTGTTCGCTCGACCATTTTGTGAGTGCATTTGCAAAGACGTACCGTCTCCCGCCTGCATACTCACCTTTCACTGTTGTCGACTTCGAAGAGGCCTTCAATCCCGAGGTGATGGCGTCGCTGCTTCACAAAGAACAATAGCGATCAGAGCGCCTGTAGTTGCCGCGAAGGGCCCGCTTTGAGCGGGCTCTTTCTTTGCCAGACGTGTGCATGCTTTTGGTTTTGGCGTGCATGTTTTTGGGGTGCGCCACCATTTGTCAACTCACAAGTAACTGATTTTAATTGGTAAAATTCGCGAGTCGGATTGCCGAATCAATAAGGCGCGCATTCATATGCCTCATTGGCACCTGTTGCTGCCAAGGAGGCATAAGAATGCACAGAAGCCGGTTTTCATGCACACCGGTTGTCAACATCAAAATGCTCGGAACAGCCTTTTTTTGCGGACCTTCGTCCAGATCGCAGCACTGCTCCGGGTCTTCAACGCGAAGGGCGGGAAGCTGATGGGGTGGATGGCTCCTGCTCCAACCGGCATCGCAATGCGCCATAGTGCAGGTGTCTCAGTCTGCTTTGAGAGGAGCCACCCCATGCAAGTTACCACCATCGGCTTGGATCTGGCCAAGAACGTTTTTCAGGCTCACGGAATTGCCGAAGATGATGCCGTTGTGTTCAACCGTCCGCTGCGGCGTGCGCAGGTGTTGCCATTCTTCAAGAAACTGGAACCTTGTCTGATCGGCATGGAGTTATGCAGTAGCGCCCATCACTGGGCGCGCGAACTGACCGCCCTGGGCCACGATGTTCGTTTAATCCCGCCGATGTATGTGAAACCGTACGTCAAACGCGGTAAATCAGACGCTATTGATGCCGAAGCAATTTGCGAAGCATTGACCCGACCAACGATGCGGTTCGTGGCGATCAAGACAGTGGAGCAGCAGTCCCTGCTGTCACTGCATCGGGCGCGTGACCTTCTTGTTCGTCAAAGAACGCAGCTGATCAATGGCTTGCGTGGTCTGGTCGCCGAGTTTGGCATCTACATCCCCAGAGGGTTGGCACGGGTGATCGGGTTCGCTGACGGCATCACCCTTGGTGAAGTTCTCGATCTGCCGGACATCGCCAACGAGGTGATCCGTACCCGGCGGGTGCGGTTGAAGCCTCAGTTGCTATAGCGGCTTGAAAGAAGCGGCTGGGTTCAGAATAGACTCCCTGATCGCGCCGCGCGCGTTCCATGCTGAGATCCAGTAGAACGCGGGTTGCCTCGTAAGCCAGAATCATCCAATCACTGGTGTTTTCCGCGATTTGCACACAAAGACGCCCTGCCGCAGAACGAACAGGCTCGCGTGCGGCTTCGCGGTTACCGAGAAAGAGCGCTTCGCGCAGAGTTTCCTTCAAGGCTTGTTCCCGCTGAATTGCCAGTTGTGCTTCCACGCGGGTGCGTTCAGGTGCAACGGCGCGCGCATGATCCGATGCTGCGATTTCAAATCGCACCAGTTCGGACAGCACCCGTTCCATCAAACCTGTTTCCATGTTTGCAACGCCCCTCGCATAGTCGAAGGCAAGGGTGCTGCGCCACGTCAATCGGTGGGCCAGCACCTCGACCTCGCGGACGACATGTGTCTTCAAGGAAAAAACCAGAAACCGGTTTGAGGCGTTTTTTAAAAAGAATTCCGGGACGCGCCACCGCCAGTAAAACGACGATGGTCTGCGTTCCAAATGCAGACATGGTGTTAATCTTCTCAATGCTCCGGCTCCCGCAGGCGGTCTGTGTAATCGGATGTGACAGAGGATGTGACCAGAACGACAAAAGCGCCCCCGGGGTGGATCTTTTTATCGTTTATTTTCATCTTATTAGGGGGAGATTGGCTCCGGCGGCAGGGAACGCAGCTGCCAGTGCCTTTTGTTGTCCAGGAGAGGCTTCCAGGGGAAGCGCGATGATGAAGCGCTCAGCCACTCGACCCTTCCTCTGGATGAAAGTTCAGTGGCCGTTCATTTGCTCGCCAGCTTGATCGCGAGCTGCAAAATGTGCGACGTCGATCCGGTCAGCTGCTTTTCCGGTACGCTGCGCGCGTTGCTCGACGGCCACCCTAAAAGCCGCATCGACGGCCTCATGCCTTGGAATTCCTCGCCCGCGTCAAGCCGCGCCGCGTAGGGGAGCGCCGAGGCGCTTACGGTTCAGTCTTGGCCGGGACTGCAAAACAGGTGACCGGCTGGGACACGTTATGAAGGGTGACCGCACCCAGCGAAATGCCTTGTGATGGATCGCTCAGGATGTCCTGGCTGACAATGACCGGATGGTTGACCGTCTTGCCGTAGTCGCCCAGCCGGGCGGCGATATTGGCGGCCTGGCCGATCACCGTGAAGTCCAGCCTCTCACGCGAGCCGACGTTGCCGTAGGTCACGCGCCCGTAGGCGATGCCGATGGCGGCTTCGCAGCGGTGGCCGTCTTCTTCCTGGGCGATTTCCTCCAACCGGGCCACAATGGTGCGGGCGCTGTTCAGGGCCTGCCTGCGGGCCCTTTCAGGATCGCTGCCGGCCGGGAACACCGCCAGCACAGCGTCGCCGATGAATTTCAGCACCTCGCCGCCGTGCTCATGCACGATGGTCGAGGCAGTCTCGAAGAACTGGTTCAGAAGCGCGATATAGTCCTGGCGGCCCAGTTGTTCTTCCAGCCGGGTGGAGCCGCGCAGATCGCAAAACATGATGGCGGCGTCGATTTCATCTCCGTCGCCGCGACGGATCTCGCCGCCCAGTACCCGGGCGCCGGTGCGCTTGCCAACATAGGTTTCCAGCAGCGACTGCGCGTTTTCGCGCTGCATGAAGATTTCATAGTAGCGCGCAATCACATCGGAGCATTCGAAGATCAGCCCCAGGTTAGCGGTGGAAAAGCCGTTCGGGTGGTCGCTGGTGAGGGTCAGCACATTGATGCGCCCGTCGGAAAAGCGCAACGGCATGGCGACATAGTCGGTGGCCCCCTCCTTGCGCAGATCTTCAAGGATCGGAAACGCATCTGCGGACCGGCAACAGCCAAGCCGGTGGCGCACACCGCCCAAGCCGTTGGAGACGTGGCGCAGCGGGCTGTTCTGATAGGCCGGGTGGTCGTGGATTTCGTAAGACGGGGCATAGGTGGTAACCTCGCCGGACGTCTTCTGCCAGATGAAATTCTTGCCTGCGATCAGCGGATGCAGGGACCATGCCATGACGGACATGCGGGACAAGTAGATGCCTTGCTCCACGAGTTTTTCTGCCAGAGCGGCCGTCAGCTCCTCGGGGGTCGGAACCAGGGCGGCGTCCCGCAGCAGCCAGTCGATCACCGGGCCGGAGATATTGCCGTAGTCCGGCATTTCCACGCTGTTGCTGCCCAGGTCGAATTCGGCCTCTGCGCCAGGCATAAAACCAATATGGCCGGATATGGCCGCTGCCTCCGGCATTGCCTCGTCGTAAGACCAGACAGCGTTCTTTAAGCCGCCGCCAGTCAACAGTACGTCGCGGTAGCTGGCGGTGCCTTTGAACGGGCAGAAGGTTTGCAAGGGGGTGTTGGAACTTAGCTGTACTGTCACGTCTTCCGAGGGAAAATAGATCGCTGGGGGCAGCCGGGTTTCATACATCACCTTGGCGCGGGAGCTTTGCGCCAGAACGGTGCCATTGCGCCGGGCCGTGACCAAGCCTTGAAGCGGCTCGATAACAATGCCGTAGCCCCGATGCGGTGCGTGTACCTGTGCATCCATCCCTGAGGTCCTTGTCCGTTGCGCCGGAAATGTGCTGAAAACCAGGACCGGCCGGCGTGGGCCGGTTCTGGACTATGTGGGGTCTGGGGACTGAAATTCCAGAGTTGAACACATGATGTTGAGCAAAGCGGAGCCAGACGGTTCAGACCATACGGATCACGTCTCTGCTGATGGCCAGCACATAACCGCGCTTGGCGATATTTTTGACAAGCAGTTCACTCACCATCTGGTTGCCCAGCGTATCCCGCAGCCGTTTTATCCGGGTGGCGCCGGCGGCTTCCTCGCAGTCTGCGGAGATGCGGCCGGAAATCACGGCTTCGATCTCGGCGCCTGACAGCACGTCATCGTCGAGCCTGGCCTCCGCCAGAACCGCCAGAGTTTCCATCGCGGCGGGCGTCAGTTTGAACCCCATGTTGTTCAGATAGACAGTGTTTTCATCGCGGCTGATCAGCAGTTCGTTCACCTGGATGCCGGAGCGTTCGATCTGCGCCATGCGGCGGTTGAGCATCACCAGCATGCCAAGCACCGCCAATGCTGCCACCATCATCGCAGTGGCAAACAGCAGCAAGACAAAAATCACCATCCGGTAACTGGTCAGCGTGTCGGCAAAGGCAGTGCCGGACTGGGCCAGGATTTCCAGCAGCTTGATCTCGGCCTGGGCTGTCAGATCGTTTTCGATAAACAGCTGCTCAACCCGCGCGTTAAAGGCATTGGCATCGGGCAGCGTCAGCAAGAGAACCGTGCCGGCAATCACCAAAAGTGCAACAATAGCAGCTATGCCGAGCGCGATTACCCTGCTGCCAGCCGCGCGGGCCTCAGAAACGGAGATAGTAGGATCCGGCATTGGCCTTCCTTTGCTGCAGGCCTTCGGGGCCGAAGACGGAAAGGACATTCAAAAGCTTCCAGCCGCCGGGCGCAATACGGGCCTGGACCTCGCGCCGGGCGGCCTTTTTCTTGCAGGCGCCGGAGAGCTGGATCACGCCGTAGTGCAGGCGCAGCGGGTTGTCTTGCTTGGCCTTGTAATCGGCATAGCAATCTGCCGCCTGGGCTGGCAGCGAAAGTGCCAGAAGGGCAGCCGCAAGAGCGGGGATCAGGAGGTTCTGTTTCATATGGGCATCCTGCGGCGGCGGGTCTTGAAATTCAATAACCGCAGGGGGTTGAGACCGCTGATATCCGATAACAAGCGGCCGATATTGCCTGTCTGAAGGGGGCGGGGCCAGGTTGGAGGCATCCAAGCGCACAGGCTGCGCATCCGACAATCAAAAGAAAGGTCCCGAAATGGCCCAGACATATGGTTCCAAGCCGCACCGCAAATTCATTGCCATGATCGTGGCAGCTTCTATTGCCATTACCGGTTTCTCGGCAGCGCCTGCCCGCGCAGACGAGGATGTCGCCAAATTCATTGCCGGCATGGCCCTGCTTGGGATTCTTGGCGCGGCCATTAATGATGCCAGGAAAGACGACGATCACGCAGTAACCCGGACTTACAACCCGCCGCGTGGCCATGGGCATGGCGGCCACAGGCATAACTCGCACAACCGCCATGGCGGCCATGTGAAACCGCTGCCGCCGCGGGTGCACCGCTATGACTTGCCGGCACAGTGTGTCCGCTATTTTCCGCGCTACAGCCGCAACTATCCGCTGGCCGGCAAAGGCTGTCTCGACCGCAATTACGGGTACACACAGAAACTGCCGCGGGCTTGCAAGGTGACCTTCTGGAACGGCAAACGCAACCGCACCGGTTACAAACCCCGCTGTCTGAAGCAGCATGGCTTCCGGATGGTCAACCGTTAACGATATTCCGCTTTCGGGCAGCAGCAACTTGGGGGGCTTCGGCCCCCTCTTTTTTGTGCGGGTTGAAATTCCGGCTCGAATTGGCTTTGTGACTGGCATGACAAAACCTGACTACAGCCTGGAAGATGCGGCCCTTGCGAAAGGGTACCTGAGAATAGCCGGAGTGGACGAGGTGGGCCGCGGCCCGCTGGCCGGGCCGGTCACTGCCGCAGCGGTGGTGCTGGACATCTCTGCTATTCCCGAAGGGCTCAACGATTCCAAGAAACTGAGCTTGAAAAAGCGCGAAGCGCTGGAAGGAAAAATTCTGGCCGCTGGCCAGGTATCCGTTGCCCATGCCTCAGTCGAAGAGATTGATTCCCTGAATATTTTACGTGCTTCGCATCTGGCGATGGAGCGCGCGGTAGCGGCCCTGGATCCGGCACCGGACTATCTGCTGATAGATGGAAACCTGATACCCAGAGGGTTGGCTTTGACGTCGGAGGCTGTGGTCAAGGGAGATGCCAAATCAGTCTCCATCGCGGCGGCGTCGATAATTGCCAAACAGGAGCGTGACAGGGTCATGGTGGATTTGGCGCAACAGTTTCCTGGATATGGCTGGGAGAAAAACGCAGGCTACCCCTCGAAACAGCACCGTGAGGCGCTAATTGAATTAGGTGTGACCCCACATCATCGGCGGTCATTCAAACCCGTACACAACATCTTGTATCAAGAGTGAACCGTAGGGTGTTGTTCTAATAAACAAATTGACCTCGAATCCGCGATGACTCATCCTGTGGACAACCTAATGAGCGCAAAAATGCGCCGCGGGTATGAGGCAGAGCAATGAATAAAACTATGACAAAGGGCGCGGCAGCGCTCCCTTTAAACACGATTATGGGCGGCGATTGCATCGAGGCGATGAACAGTCTTCCGGCCAATTCGGTCGATCTGATCTTTGCGGATCCGCCGTATAACCTGCAGCTGAAAGGCCAGCTGCATCGCCCTGATAATTCCAAAGTCGATGCTGTTGATGACCACTGGGACCAGTTTTCCAGTTTTGCGGTCTATGACCAGTTCACCCGCGAATGGCTGAAGGCGGCGCGCCGGGTGCTGAAGCCGAACGGGTCAATCTGGGTGATCGGCTCCTACCACAATATTTTCCGTGTCGGATCGGCGCTGCAGGACGCAGGCTATTGGGTGCTGAATGATGTGGTCTGGCGCAAGTCGAACCCGATGCCGAACTTCCGCGGCAAGCGGTTCACCAACGCGCATGAGACGATGATCTGGGCGTCCAAGTCGGAAGGCGCGAAATACACTTTCAACTACGAAGCCCTGAAGGCGCTGAACGAGGGTATTCAGATGCGCAGCGACTGGGTGCTGCCGATCTGCACCGGACATGAGCGGCTGAAAGACGAAAACGGCGACAAGGCGCATCCGACGCAAAAGCCGGAATCGCTGCTGCACCGGATCCTGGTCGGCTCGACAAACCCGGGCGATGTGGTTCTGGATCCGTTCTTTGGCACTGGCACCACCGGCGCTGTGGCCAAAATGCTCGGGCGCGAGTTCATTGGCATCGAACGCGAGGAAGCTTATCGCAAGGTGGCGGAGAAGCGGATCAAGGCTGTGCGCAAATTCGACCGTGAGGCCCTGGAAGTGTCTGCCAGCAAACGCGCGGCACCGCGGGTGCCCTTTGGCCAGCTGGTCGAGCGCGGCATGCTGCGACCGGGCGAGGAACTGTATTCGATGAACCGCCGCCACAAGGCCAAAGTGCGGGCTGACGGCACTCTGATCGGCGACAACATCAAGGGTTCTATCCATCAGGTGGGCGCGCATCTGGAAAACGCCCCGTCCTGCAACGGCTGGACCTACTGGTGCTTCAAGCGCGAAGGCAAGACCGTGCCTATTGACGTGCTGCGCCAGCAGATCCGGGCTGAGATGCAGAACTAAGGCCCGGGGCTTTTGTGAGCGTGAAAACCTATTGCAGGTGCCTGTGCATAATGCACAGGCGCACACCTTGCCCCGCCTGCATCAGGCGGGGTTTTTTAGTTTCTGCGCTGTGATGCGCTATTCCCTGATCAGAACAGCGCAACTATCTGCAATACTGACGCGGCGGCAGCCAGCGGGAAGAGGGGAAAGCCCATGACCGATACCGCATTTATCTCCGGAACCGGAGCTGTCCAGGAACCCGGAACCGGTGGTCAGAACATTTCGACTGCGGAAAACAGATTTGCAGAGGCGGCGCTGGATGCGCACAAGCGGCGCGGGCTGCAGCTGGCAGTGCGGGCCCGCTGGATCGCACTGCCCATAATCGCGGTCTTCATCGTCTTCCTGAACCCAGTCTGGAGCGTGCTGTATTACCACGGCATTCTTGCGCTCTTGTGCCTTAACGGCTGGTTCATCAGCCGGGTGGGGACAGTGGGCAGGTCACGGCAGGAGCTGTTTCTGATCTTTCTCGATCTTCTCATTATGACCATCGGCCTGGTCGTGCCCAACCCGTTCGACGCCCGGGATATACCGGTAGCTATGCAATACAGGTTTGATAACTTTCAATATTTCTTTGTCATCTTGGCCGCAGGCACTATGGCTTATTCCTGGCGCACAGTGATTGCGATCGGCACATGGACGGCGACGATGTGGCTCAGCGCGCTGGCGCTGGCGTGGTGGTTTGCCGTTCCGGTTCCCGGCCTTTCGGAGGCTGTAACCACAGCGCTTGATTTTGACCCGGAGCTGGCCGGGTTTTTTGACCCAAACAGCTTTGTGATCCAGCTGCGGGTGCAGGAGGCCGTGGTCTTTGTGCTGGTGGCGGTGACGCTGGGCTTTTCGGTGCGCCGGTTCAACGCGCTGCTGAGGAGCAACGCCAGCCTGGAGCGGGAGCGGGCCAATCTGTCGCGCTATTTCTCGCCCAATGTGGTGGACCAGCTGTCGCAGAACGACGAGCCGCTGAAGCAGGTGCGCAGCGAAAATGTGGCGGTGCTGTTCATCGATATCGTTGGCTTTACCCGGTTGTCTTCAGGGATGGACCCGCGAATGGTGATTGACCTCTTGCGGGAATTCCATGGCCGGATGGAGGGGGAGGTGTTCCGCCATCACGGCACGCTGGACAAATACTTGGGCGACGGGCTGATGGCGACCTTTGGAACGCCGGTTGCCGGCCGGCAGGATGCCACCAATGCACTGGCCTGTGCCCATTCCATGCGCGAGTCGCTGATGGCATGGAACAGGGAGCGCGCCCGTCAGGGTAAGGCGGAAATCCGCGCCGGGATCGGAATTCACTATGGCGAAGCGTTGCTGGGCGATATCGGCTCCAACCGGCTGGAGTTTGCGGTGTTGGGCATGACAGTGAATATCGCCGCCCGGCTGGAGAACCTGACCCGCAAGCTGCAGGCCGGGATTGTGATCAGCGAAACGCTGGCCGCGCAGGTGAGGGCAGAGCAGGCCGGCCTGGATCTGCTGGACGGCAACGCCCGGCATCCGGATCAAGAGGTGCGCGGGCTGGATCAGCCGATGACGGTTCTGGCCTGGACGTAAGCCCTACCGGGGTAACGGATTCTGCGCTTTGTTATAGGCGTGCCAATCGGTGATCTCGGGGTAATACCGCTGCCGCCAGCGCCGCACCCGCGGGTTCATCACCCGGCGCCATAAGGGCGGGATCATCGCAGCGACGGTCATCACCGGGTAGCCATAGGGCAGCTGCGGCGCGTCGGCTTCAGTATAGTTCTGCAACAGCGGAAAGCGGCGGTTTGGTTTGTAGTGGTGGTCCGAATGGCGTTGCAGGTTGATCAGCAGCCAGTTCGACGCCTTATGCGCCGCGTTCCACGAGTGGCGAGGCTGCACCGGTTCGTATTTGCCATCGCCCAGGTGTTTGCGGGTCAGCCCGTAGTGTTCGACATAGTTGACCACCTCCAGCTGCCAGATGGCGACCCCGGCCTGCACCAGAAACAAGAGCACCCCGGTCAGCCCGCCCAGCAGCATCGCCAGCAGCAGCATCGCGGCCTGCAGCGCCCAGTAGCGGAAGAACGGGTTCGATTGGTCGGTCCAGTGGCAGTTCTTCTTCGCCAGCTTCTCCCGTTCAGCGCGGAATGCGGAATGCCAGCATTGCCGCAGAACCCGAGGGTAGAACCGGTGGAAGCCCTCGTTATAGCGGGCTGTCACCGGGTCGCGCGGAGTGCCGACATAGCGGTGATGCACCAGCAGGTGCTCGGACCGGAAATGCGAGTACATCACCATAGCCAGCAGGATATCCCCCAGCCAGCGCTCAACCCGGCTGGACTGGTGCATCAGCTCGTGACTGTAGGTGATACCCACTGCGCCGGTGACGACGCCAACCCCAAAGAATACAGCGAATTTTCCGAATGCACTCAAATGATCGGCACCGCTGACGTACCAGATCAATCCGAACAGCGTGACGAATTGCAGGGGCACCCAAGCTGCGGTCAGCGCCTTGTACCAAGTGAGATCTCTGTCCGGCGTTTCCGGGTCGGCGTTCTCCAGGTTCAGCCCGAATGCCCCGTCCAGCATTGCAAACAGATGCCAGGTTACCAGCGGCGGCAGGATAAGTGTCCAACCGCCTTGAAGTGCGGCGACCCAAACCAGCGGCAGCAGCAAAAAAGACATCCAGAACGGCAGGGCGCTTTGCCAGCGGGCAAGGGTTTCGGGGGCGATCATGCCTGTGTCTCCCAAATCAATCAGCGCGCGTTTGCGCTGACACTATGCCCTAACATCTGAAAACCCAAGAGCGGCGCCGGGTTCTTTAGAGGCCTTGATAAAGATCGAAAGCCTTGCGCATTACCGTAGGCAGGCTGGAGGGGCGGAAATCGTGGCGTGGTATCAGTTCCTGCGCTGCATTCCGGTTATAACCTTCAGGCAATTCGGCCGTCATCACCCGAAGGATCAGATGGAAATGAGTAAAGGTGTGGCGCACTTCCCCATCCTGCTCTTGCCAATCCGCTTCAAAAGGCGGGTTCGGACCAGGGGCGTCACTCCACTCCGAACCGGGCCAGCCAAGCATGCCGCCCAGCAGCCCCTTGTCTGGCCGCCGTTCCATCAGCCATGTGCCGTCGGCAGATTTCGCCAGGTAAACGATACCCTTCCGGGTGGGTTTCGGTTTTTTCGGCGTCTTCTTGGGCAGCTCAGCCGCAGTGCCCGCAGACCGCGCAGCACAGGGATCGCGCCAGGGACAGATGCCGCAGGCCGGGTTACGGGGCGTGCAGATGGTGGCGCCAAGGTCCATAACCGCCTGGGCGTAGTCACCGGGCCGCTGAGACGGGGTCAGTTCTGCCGCGCGTTCTTTTAGGACAGGTTTCACACCGGGAAGCGGGTCGTGAATGTCGTGCAGCCTGGCCATCACCCGCTCCACATTACCATCCAGAACGGTCTCCGGGCGGTTGAACGCAATCGAGGCGATGGCGGCGGCGGTGTAGGGGCCGATACCGGGCAGTTTGAGCAGGTCATCGTAATTGTCCGGGAACTCTCCACCGGAACCGCCTGCGACCGAACGGGCGCACTTCAGTAGGTTGCGGGCGCGAGCATAGTAGCCAAGGCCGGCCCATTCGGCCATGACTTCGGCGTCCGCCGCTGCAGCAAGATCGGTTACAGTCGGCCAACGGCTGGTAAAGCGAAGAAAATAGTCCCGCACCGCGGCCACCGTGGTCTGCTGCAGCATCACTTCGCTGAGCCAAACCTTGTATGGATCGGGGCGGTTGCCTGCCGCTCGCTCTGCGGGGCCCACCCGCCAGGGCATCCCGCGGGCATGGACGTCATACCACGCAAGCAGGTCTCCGCTCATCGCGGCGGAATTACTGATCAAGTCACGCATTCGTTATTCCTTGGCTCGCGGTTTGGCTGGCGCCTGCATTCCGGCTCTTTACAATAGGGCAGGCAGTCACGCAAAAGCTAGATCATGGCATTCAGGCGCAGCACCACACGCGGGTTCGCACGAACCTCCAAGCTCCTCAACGAGCAGATCCGCAAAGCGGGGGAAAGCCGCGGTTTTGCGGTGTCACGGCTGCTGACCCACTGGGAAGAGATCGCCGGTCCGGATATCGCTGCCATGGCGCGTCCGGTGAACGTCGGCTACGGACGCGGTTCCTTTGGCGCAACGCTGACGGTGCTGACGACCGGAGCCAATGCGCCAATGCTTGAAATGCAAAAAGAACGCCTGCGTGAGCGGGTGAACGCGGTTTATGGCTTCAATGCCATCTCCAAGGTGCGGATCACGCAAACGGCACCGACGGGATTTTCCGATGGCCGCGTTGAATTCAAATATGCCCCCAAAGTGCAAGCACCCCGGCAGCCCGACCCGCAGGATACAGCGGCTGCCAGCCAGGCGGCTGCTGGTGTGGAAAACGATGATCTGCGTGCTGCCCTGGAACGCCTGGGGCAGAACGTGCTGACAAAACAGAAAACGCAAGGAAAGGGGTTCAAATGACCCGTCTGATGTCTGGTGTCTTTGCCGCGGTTGCGGTTGTTGCGGGCGGTTATGCCCTGTCGGGATTCAACACTCAGAACAATCTGCCGCAGAACCCGCTGGTTGGCGCCGCTGTTGCGCAAGAAGCCGAGGTGGACATCTCAACAATCGCCGAGATGACGTTGGGGGCCGAGGACGCGCCGGTCACGCTGATCGAATACGCCTCTTACACTTGCCCGCATTGCGCCAGTTTCCACAATGAAACCTTCAAGAAGCTGAAGGCTGATTACATTGACACCGGCAAGGTGAAGTTCATCTACCGCGAGGTCTATTTCGACCGCTACGGGCTGTGGGCCTCGATGATTGCGCGCTGCAGCGGACCGGATAAGTTCTTTGGTATTTCCGATCTGATCTACAAGGGCCAGTCCGAATGGACGCGGGCCGGCGGCGCAACCGAGATTGTCGATGAACTGCGCAAGATCGGCCGCCTGGCGGGGATCGAAAATGAGCAGCTGGAAACTTGCCTGCAGGATGGCGAGAAAGCGCAAACCCTGGTGGCCTGGTATCAGGAAAACGCCACTGAGCACGGCATCGAGGCAACGCCGTCGTTCATCCTGAATGGTGAAAAGATCTCCAATCAGTCTTATGCAGAGTTCAAGACGCTATTGGACGCAGAGCTGGAAGGCTAAGCTCTTCCTGCAGCAAAATTTTAAGCCCGGGCCGTGTGCCTGGGCTTTTCAGGGCAGAGCAAACCGGGCAATTGCTCTCCCGGCAGCCTCTGCGAGAGCTGGGGGTCAGGGTGCAGGTGCGGCCTTCTTCAACAACTCCTTCAACCCATCATCTCCTGCAACCTGCAGCCGCACAGGCAGGGTAATGACCTTGGAGCGGAAGCTGTCCGGCAGGCGGACGGCGTCTTTTTCCGTCGTGACAAGCTGGGCGTTCAGCAGCTTGGATTCGTTCTCCAGCCGGTTCATCAGCGCCGGTGAAAGCGGCTGGTGATCGTCTAGTGCTTCGGCGCGGACGATATCGGCGCCAAGGCCGCGCAGAGTGTTGAAAAATTTCTGCGGCTGGCCGATGCCGGCAAAAGCCAGAACACGTGTGCCATTCCAGGGCATCCCGGTTTGCAATGGCTCCAGCGCACCAGTGAAATGCGGCAAGCCCTGCAGCTGGCTTCCCCAAGCCGCGGCAAATTTCTTCTGGGTCTCCCCAGGCCCAAGCGAGAGCACCGCGTCAGCCCGTTTCAGGCCAATGGCAACCGGCTCCCGCAATGGGCCTGCCGGCAGGCAACGGCCATTGCCGAAGCCCTGCTGCGCGTCCACCACGATCAGTGACAGGTCCTTGGCAACCGCGGGGTTCTGAAATCCGTCATCCAGCACGATGACGGTTGCCCCTGCGTCTGCTGCGGCGCTTACGCCGGCAGCACGGTCCTTGGCAACCCAAACTTCGGCAAAGGCTGCCAGAAGAAGCGGTTCATCCCCCGTCTGCGCGGCTTTGTGGCGGCCAGGGAAGACTTGCACTGGCCCCTCCATCGTGCCGCCATAGCCGCGGGTCACAACATGCGGTTCATGCCCCTGATTGCGCAATGTTTCCAGCAGCCAGATCACAGTGGGCGTCTTGCCGGTGCCGCCGGCATTCAGATTGCCAACGCAGATCACCGGGACGTTAGCACGCATCGGGTTGCCTTTGGCGACCCGGGAAGCGGTGGCGCGTGCATAGACCCAGCCAAGCGGCGCTAGCAAAGCTGACCGGAAGTCGAAATCTCCCGGCGGTTTGTGCCAGAATTCAGGTGCCCGCATCGGTATCCTCGCGCTGGTTCAGCAGGGTCTGGACCTTCTCCAATAACATGTCGGCTGTGGCGGCGCTTTCGGTGACGCTCTGCCAGCCGGCCAGCGCCATTTCGGCGGCCTTGTCCGGGGCGGATAGCGCAATGACAGCATCGGTCAGATCCGATTGGGTCAGCACCGGCTGGGCAGCGCCCGCCGCGGCCAGTCTTTCATAAAGGTCCCGATACGCGTGGATACCCGGTCCGTGCAGCAGCGCCGAGCCTAAGGCTGCGGCGTCCAAAGGCGACTGGCCCTGGGCCATGGGGTCCAGGCTGCTGGCGATCAGCGCGGCTGGAGACAGGCGGTACCACAATCCCAAATCCTCGCTGCCCGCCAACAGCACCTGGGTCAGGTCCTCGGGTTCACCGCCGTCTTCCCAATCGGCAAAATACAGCCCGCTGTTTTGCAGCTGGCGGCGGGCTGCTGCAAGATCCGCGCCGTCTTCCAGCGCGACCACCAGCAGCAGCCGGTGCAGCAGCCGCAATGCGCCGCGATGCGCGTCCAGAATACGGGGCAATTCGCTGAGCTTGGTATGGGCGGCGAGCCAGACCGGTCGGCTGCCAAGGGTCTGTTGCATGGCAGAAAGCTCTTCGTCATTGCAACCGGGCGGAATTGCAGACACCCGCAGCTTGCCGGCCAGTTGCACCCGTTCCGCTGGCAGTCCGATCCGGGTCAGCCGGGCCTGCACGGATTTGGACGGGGTCAGGATGCAGGTCAGCCCATCCAGCAGCCGCCGCCGCTGGTCCGGCAGCCAGCGGCTGGTGCGGTTGGGCATTTCATCCTCCAGAAGATCCGCCAGCAGTAACCCGGTACTGCGCTCGCGCATTTGCCGAAGCAGCACCCGTCGTGCCGGCGGACCGGTCCAGATGCAAGCGTCGGGCCGCCAATGGTTCAAAAACCCGCGGGCCTCTGCCAGGGTGTCCTCAGGCAGCGGGCCAATCGGAATATCGCAGCCAACTGTACCGGTCAGCCGCAGTCCGGGTTCCCAGCTTGCCAGCACCGACAAGTCCGGGCGCAGGGTTTTTAGGCGGCGGCCGATATCGCAAAGCGCTTGATAGCGTTCAGGGGTGGTCGCATGCACCCACAACAGCTCTCCTTTGGGGCGGGGCTGCAGAACGGAAGTGCGGTTGGGAGCTGCGGTTCGCCGTTGCATCTGGCTCGATCTGAAATTTCCGGCCCAAGGTACCTGCAACATGCGGGCTTGTCTGTGAAAAATTTGGGTATGACGATAGCGCTGCTGCTGCCGCTTAAAGCCAGTCCGGTCTAATGTCCAGCGATGCCAGGCGCATTCGGGTCCAGCGCCGTCAGCAGTGAATTCTGAAGGGCCGGATTTCCGGCAACCACCCCGTTCAGGCGCGGATGCGGATTGTTGAAGCGCAAGGGGCGGCCGGTTTGATCGGTAAGGATGCCACCAGCCTCGCGTATCAGCAGATCGCCCGCCGCTATATCCCATTCCCAACTGGGGCGCAGAGTCAGCATGGCGCCGAAACGGCCGTCTGCCACCTTGGCCAGCCGGTAGGCAAGCGAGGGCCGGTAGCTGCGGATGAATTCGGGCGGGGTGCCGCCCAGCCAGTGATGGGCCTGCAGGTTAGGTTTGGCGGCCAGCACTTCAGAACTGGAAAGTTCTGTGGTCCGGGACACATGAATCGGGCTGCCATTGCAATCCGCCCCCTGGCCCTTGGCGGCAGTATACATCAGCTCCCGCTGCGGCAGGTAGATCACGGCGGCGGTCACCTCGCCGTGGTCGGCGACAGCAATGGAATGCGCCCAGGTGCGGGAGCCTTCGGCAAAGCTGCGGGTGCCGTCGATCGGGTCGATGATGAAGACCTTTTCGCGCAGCAGCCGCGCGCTATTGTCTTCAGTTTCTTCCGACAGCCAGCCATAGCCGGGCCGTGCCTGCTGCAACATGTCTTCGAGCATAGCATTGACTGCCAGGTCGGCTTCGGTCACGGGACCAGCGCCGCCGGGCTTGTCCCAGCGTTTGGCTTCGGGACCGGAAAAACGGCACGCAATATCGCCGGCCTGTTCCGCCGCTTTCACAAGCAGGGAAAGGTCAGTTTCCGGCAAGGGTCATTCCTTCGATCAGCAGCGACGGGACCACGGTCGAGAGGTGCCGGCGCGCGTCATTGGCGGGAACGATCCTCCGCAGCATGTCAAGCAGATTGCCCGCGATGGTGCATTCGTTGACCGGATATGCGATCTCGCCGTTTTCCACCCAGTACCCCGAGGCTCCGCGGGAATAGTCGCCGTTGTTGGGGTTGATGGTGGAGCCGATCATCGACGTCACCAAGAGACCGGTGCCCATCTGCGCGACGAGATCCTCGCGGCTGGCTTCGCCTTCAGACAGCGCAAGATTCCAGGTCGCGGGAGAGGGCACGCCGCCGATGCCGCGGGCGGCGTTGCCGGTGCTTTCAAGGCCCAGTTTCCGGGCCGAGGCAAGATCCAGTGTCCAGCCGGTCAGCACGCCGTTCTCAACAACAGTGCGCTTGCGGGTCGGCAGCCCTTCGCCGTCAAAGGGGCGGGAGCCGGAAATACGCGGGCGGTGCGGGTCTTCAACAATGGACAGGGTTTCGGGCAAAACCTGCTCACCTAATGACCCCTTCAGCCAAGAGGAGCCGCGGGCAATCGCCGCCCCATTGGCAGCAGACAGCAAGTGGCCGATCAGAGAGGAAGAGATGCGTTCGTCAAACAGCACCGGAAAGCTGCCGGTTTTGGGCTTGCGGGCGCCCAGCCGGGCAACCGCGCGTTCACCGGCGGTTGTGCCAATGTCCTGAGCGCTGCGCAGGTCGGATTGAAAAGTGCGTGAATCCCCGTCGTAGTCACGCTCCATACCTGTGCCGCTGCCTGCAATTCCGGTGCAAGAGAGTGAGCGCCCAGTACGTTGGTAGCCGCCGGAAAACCCATTGGTTGCGGCCATATGCACAACGTGGCGGCCATATCCGGCTGCTGCGGATTGAACCTGGGTGATGCCGCTGATTTCCTGGCAAGCGGTCTCGGCAGCCAGGGCGTCAGATTGCAGGGCAGCAGGCTCCGGCTCGCCGCGGGGATCTTCCAGTTCCAGCGCCGCCAGGTTCCAGCTCTTGGCCAACTGCGATGGATCGGCAAGGCCTGCATAAGGGTCCTCAGGTGCTTCCTTGGCCATTGCAACCGCACGTTCGGCCATTGCTGCGATGGTCTCCGGGCGCATATCCGATGATGAAACCAGCGCCTGCCGTTTGCCGACGAATACCCGCAAGCCCAGGTCAGTGCCCTCAGAGCGTTCCGCATGCTCCAGTTTGCCTTCCCGCACTTCAATGCTGAGGGAACTGCCTTCCGCTGCCATGGCATCGGCGGCATCCGCGCCGGCCTTGCGGGCGGCATCAATCAGGGCGTGGCAAAGCGCTTCGGGGGACTGGGTCATGGGCACCTTCTGTTCTGCTCCTTTCCAGAGCTATCCAGTGAGGCGGCTTGCCGCAAGGGCGGGCAGCAAAAAAGGGGCCGCGCATAGCAGCCCCTTTGCAAAACCTGTCAGGGATTTGACGGTTATTTGATGCGCTGGCCATTGGCGTGGATCTGGCCGTCCTCGGAGATCGCAATCTTCGAGGTCAGCGTGTCCTCACCCTCGCCCGGCACGGCCAGCATGCCCATCATCATCCGCGCGCCCATGGCGTCGCTGTCGGACATCAGGCCCATCCCGATCAGCTTGTCGATCAGGGTGTTGGCACCGGTCAGTTTGAGGTCAGCCTCGCCCGAGGGGGCAGGCATGCCGTCAAAGCTAACGAGGTCTTCATTGTTGAAGGTGAAGTCGCCGGTGCCGGTCAACTCGGCGCCTGCTGCGGTGACCTGCAGCTGTTTCACGGTCAGCGCGTTCAGTTCGCCCGGTTGTTCTTCGCCGGATTCCACCGATTCCATGGCTTCCGGATCGAACAGGTCGAACAGCACCTTGCCCTTGCCGGCAAGGTCCAGCACCACGGTGGCCGGATCATGCGGCAGCTGGCCGGTTGGATCGACCATGCCCCACAGCATATCCGGAACCGCAAAATCGCGCAGGGTGATGCCCAGGGCAAAATCCTGCTCTTCCTCGGATTTGGCGAGCGGCATCATCAGTTTGAATCCGGTCTCCGCCATGCTGAGCGCCAGCGGGAAGGGGATCTCGGAACCGGAGATGTTCACATTGGTGCCGGTCTGGGACACATCATAGGTCAGATGCTGCTTGTCCATAGCCACCGCGATCGAGCCGCCCTGGGAATTGCTTTCCATGGCGAAGTTTTCGCTGCCGTCCACACCGGAGACGGAACCATTGCCGCTGTCAAAAGTGAAGATGCCGTCAAAGGCAAATCCGGCTGCCAGCAGCGCTGACATGTCGGGGCTTTCCAGTCCTGCCGGCACGGTGCTGGTGCCGGCAAAATTCAGCCCCTGCAGCGCGCCTTTGAAAGAGCCTGTGCCGTTGCTTTCGGGATCGTTGAAGCCCATGTCATAGCTCAGGCTGGAAGCAGTCAGCGTCTGGTCATAGTTGCGCGCGCCAGCGATTTTCATATCGGTCTTGGTCGCAACTTCGTTCATGACGATCTGAATTTTCGCCACGTCCGCCGGCACGGCCTCGCCGTCTGCAGTCAGCCCGTCCAGCGTCATGGTGACCTTGGAGGAACTGTAATCATAGCTCATGCTTTCGGCGTCGCCCGACACTTTCATCGGGGTGCCGTCATGGGCATAGATCAGCTTGCCCGAAAAGCTCTCACCTTCAGCTGTGAAATCAAAACCCATCGGGAATTCCGCGGGCAGCAGCACGTTGACGGTGCCATCGCCGTTTTCCACAAACTGGATTTCGGGCAAGCTCACCGTGCCGGAGCCGTCCTCATCCGGGATCGGCATGACCATCGAGACATCGGAGACAGTCAGGGTGCTTCCCGAAACTGCTTCAGTGCCGGAAACCGTGTAACCGGTGCTGGTCAGATACGCTTTCCAGTCAGCCCAGACGTCCTGGGCACTCAAATCGGCCAGGGCACCCTGGGCGGAAACAACAAAAATTGCCGCTGCAACGCCGCTGCGTGCAAAAATAACGGACATAAGAGAACCTTTCTCAGTGAGATAATTGAAATCATCGTCGGCCCGGCGGGCGGTGCCGTCAAGGGGGCCTTGGGCTGGACCGTTCCCCCTAACCGCTTTACCACATGGGTCAGCAGCCACTTGGAGGGACGGCCGATGGATTTCAATGGAAAAACAGTTGCAATTACCGGCGCCAGCCGCGGGATCGGCGCGGATACGGCCCGGGTTTTCGCCGCCGCCGGGGCCAATTTGGCCTTGCTGGCAAGGAGTGGAGAGGCGCTGCGGGAACTGGCGGAGGAGATCGGCGGAAATGTGCTGACCTTTGCCTGCGATGTATCAGACTACGCATCGGTAGAGGGCGCGCTGGCCAAGGCCCATCAGCATTTCGGCAGCCTGGACATTCTTATCAACAATGCCGGTGTGATTGAGCCGATTGCCCGGTTGGCGGATGTGCAGCCCGGCGACTGGAGCAAGCTGATCGATATCAACCTGACCGGAGTGTTCAACGGTATCCGCGCCGCTTTGCCGCTGATGAAGCCCGCGGGCACCGGCACCATTATCACCGTCAGTTCCGGCGCGGCGCATCATGCGCTGGAGGGCTGGAGCGCGTATTGTTCGTCCAAAGCAGGCGCAGCAATGCTGACCAGCGCACTGGACCTGGAAGAACGTGCCAATGGTATCCGTGCCATGGGGCTGTCGCCGGGCACGGTCGCAACCCGGATGCAGCGGGAAATCAAGACCAGCGGCATTAACCCGGTGAGCGAGCTGGAGTGGGAAGACCACATCCCTGCCGAATGGCCCGCACGGACGCTGATGTGGATGTGCACGAATGATGCGGACGATTGCATCGGCCAGGAAGTTTCCCTGCGCGAAGACAGCATCCGTCAGCGGGTTGGCTTGGTATGATTGATCTGGAGATTGCGCAAAACGGTCTGTGGACCGTCACCATCAACCGCCCGGATAAGGCCAACTCTCTGACCGAAGCGATGCTGACCGAACTGGCTGAAATCGCCGAACGCGCGCAGGAGGCCCGGGGGTTGATCCTGACTGGAACCGGCAGGGTGTTCAGCGCGGGTGCTGACCTGGACGAGGCGCGGGCAGGCCTGGCGACCTCGCCGGTGTGGGAGCGGTTGTCCAATTCTATGGCTTCAATTCCCTGTCTGAAAGTGGCGGCGCTGAATGGCACCTTGGCTGGCGGTGCCAATGGCATGGTGCTGGCCTGCGACATCCGGATTGCGGTGCCTTCGGCCAAGTTTTTTTACCCGGTGATGAAGCTTGGGTATTTGCCGCAGCCTTCGGATGCTGGGCGGATGGCGGCGCTGATCGGACCTGCGCGCACCAAGATGATCCTGGCAGCCGGGCAGAAAATCACCGCGCAGGAGGCTTGCAACTATGGCCTGGTCGACCGGATCGTGGAACCGGACGCGCTGATGGATACTGCGCAGGACCTGCTGGCGCATTCTCTTGAGGCCCAGCCAGAGATCGCGGCTGGTATCCTGAGGATGTGCCGGTGAAACGGCTGTCCGGCCTGCGGCTGCAGGTAAGGAGTCCTGAACGTCTCGCCGGGTTCTATGCGGATGTGTTCGGCATGGACGTCCAGGCCGAAGGCGAGGCCTGGCGTGCGGGGTACGCAGGACAGGATGCAGACCTGATTCTGCTGCCCGGCGGTGTCCAGGGTTCCCACACGCGGGACGAGCGGTATTGGAAGATCGGGATCTGTCTGCCCGATCTGGACACCGCCTGCGAACAGCTGCGGCAGAAAGGCATTGAGGTCTCCGCTCCGCATCAGTTCCGCGACATCGGATATATGGCGCATCTGCACGATCCCGAAGGCTTTGCCGTTGAGCTGCTGCAGCATGACTTCCAAGGCAAACGCCCCGATGGGGCAGGCGATCCGGCGCTGCCGCTGGGCGGCGGGGCGCATATCGGGCAAATCACCTTGCGGACCGGGGATATCGCCGCCGAAGTTTCAGCGCATGCGAATATGAAGCTGTTGTCGGTGCAGGATGTTGCGGAATTCGGGTTCGACCTGCATTTTCTGGCCTTCACCGACGAAACACCGCCGAACCCGGATTTGCGGGCCGTGGCAAACCGCGAATGGCTGTGGCGGCGTCCATACACCACTTTGGAATTTCAGCATATTGCCGGTGTGCAGTTGCGGGAGAGCCCGGCGTTTCTGGGGCTGGAAACGACCTAGCCTTTCGTTGTGCTCCAGGCGCCCGCCACCAAGGCGCCCGGCGTCAGAAAATTGCAGATGGCAGCCAGGTTGCGAGGCCGGGTATCAGCCAGACCAGCAGCACCCCAAGCGCCTGCAGGCCGATGAACGGCACGACCCCTTGGTAGATTTGACGGGTGGTGACCTCCTTTGGCGCGGCGCCGCGCAGGTAGAACAGCGAAAAGCCGAACGGCGGCGTCAAAAAGCTGGTCTGCAGGTTGATCGCGATCAGAATGCCCAGCCAGACCGGGTCATGGCCCATGATGATCAGGGCAGGCGTCACCAGCGGCAGCACGATGACAGAGATCTCGACGAAATCGAGGAAGAAGCCGAGCACGAAAATGAACAGCATGCAGAACAGCAGCGCACCGGACGGGCCGCCGGGCATGTTTCCAAGGATATGCGCCACCCGCTCCTCGCCGCCCAGGCCGATGAACACCAGCGAGAACATGCCTGCGGCCAGGATGGTGGCAAAAATCATTGCGGTCATGGTGGTGGTCGAAGTTACCGCATCGTGCAGGATGCGTTTCTTCAAACCGCTGCGCAGGGCGGCCAAAACGGCAATGGCTGCGACCGCGGCCAGAAGCGCATAGAACAGCCCCGCTGCGAGGTCGGCCCCGCTGAGGTCGCTGCGTTGCAGACGGACCGGATGAACCCCTGACAGAATCCCCAGCAGGATCAGCGCGGCGGCACCGGAAAGGATCAGCCGGGATGGTCCCCCTGCACGCGCTCCCGCCATCAGCAAGGCACCGATGCCGCCCACCGATGCGGCCTCGGTCGGGGTGGCGACGCCGCCCAGGATGGCGCCGAGCACGGCGAAAATCAGCAGGACCGGCGGCACCACAGCACGCATGATCTGGCGTCCGCCAGGGCGGGCCAGCTCCGCTGGGGCGGAGGGCATGTCCTGAGGCCGCAGCATGCCTCTGACCAGGATATAAAGAAGATACAGCACCACCAGCACCAGTCCGGGCACCAGCGCGGCGGCAAAAAACTGGCCCACGGACAGCGCCTCGACTGAGAATTTTCCTTGCTCATACTGGGCCTGCTGATAGGCGTTGGACATAACGTCGGCGAGGATAATCAGCAGCGTCGAGGGCGGGATGATCTGCCCTAGCGTGCCGGCGGTACAGACAATGCCAGAGGCCACCCGCGGGTCATAGCCGGCGCGCAGCATGGCCGGCAGGGCGATCATACCCATGGCCACAACCGTGGCGCCGACAATGCCGGTCGAGGCCGCCAGCAGCGCGCCCACCAGCACCACCGAGATGCCCAGGCCGCCCTTCAGCTGGCCGAACAGCCGCCCCATCGTGTCCAGGAGTTCTTCGGCAATGCGGCTTTTCTCCAGGATCGCCCCCATCAGAACGAACAGTGGAATGGCGATCAGCACCTGATTGCTCAGCAGGCCGAATACCCGTTGGCCAAGCGCGCCCAGCAGCGAGATGTCCATCACGCCCAGTATCCACCCGAGACAGGCAAAGATGATCGCAACGCCGGCGATGGAAAAGGCCACCGGAAACCCAATGAGGATCGCTGCCATCAGGGCTGCGAACATGATCAGGTCAAGGTATGCGGTCATCGGGCGTCACTTTCGGAAAACAGGCGGATCAGCAGGGCAGCAGATTGCAGCATCACCAGGACGCAGAACGCCGGGATCAGCGATTTCAGCAGGAACACGGCTTCGATGCCGCCAACTGCAATCGGACCTTCGAAAATAGCCCAGGAATTCCGCACCGACGGCCAGGACCAGTACAGAAGCGCGGCCATTGATGGCAGCAGCAGGAACAGGTGGCCGAAAATGTCGATGCGGCGCTGCGACCGGGGGCTGAGGCCGGCGTAAAACACGTCAACACGCACATGTTTGTCGACAAGCAGCGTGTAGCCGGCGGCGAGCATGAACAGGGTTGCATGCATATAAAGGACGCTTTCCTGTGCGGCGATGGAATTCACTCCGAACACATAGCGGCCGACCACGATCGCAAACTGTGTCAGCACCATGATCAGCGCCAGCCAGCGCACCACATGCGCCAGCCCCCGGTTGATACCGTCCAGCGCATTTGCAATCCGCCGCATTCCGCTCTCTCCCCATCAAAAAGCCGACGCCCGCCGTTCCGGGCGCCGGCTGCCGTTGCTGCCCGTCAGTAACCCATTACCGAAGCACGGGCGTTCATCTGGCCGTTATCGGCATAGGTCATATAGCTGCCGATGCTGTCGCGGTAGCCAAGGAAGCTTTCGGTAATGCGGCGCACCAGCTCATCGTCGTCTTCCTGCAAGTCGGTGATCACCTCCTTGGCAGCGGCGCCCATCGCGGCGATCACATCCTCGGGGAACATCTTCACCTGCACGCCATCCTCTTCGACCATCTTCTTCAGCGCCAGGGCGTGTTTGGTGGTGTATTCCGTCCAAACCGGATTGTAGAGGCTTTCGCAGGCCAGCGACACAACCTGCTGCAAGTCTTCCGGCAGGTTCCCGAAGGCCGCGGCATTGACTCCGCATTCCTCGGCCGAGGAAGGTTCGCCGACACCGGGCCAGTAATAGTTCTTGGCCACTTGGTAATAGCCGAGCGCGCTGTCGGTCCAGGGGCCAATGAATTCACCGGCATCCAGCGCCCCGGTCTGCAGGCCCTGGAACATCGCCGGGCCGCTGGTGGCCTCGGCCGCCATGCCAAGTTTCGATGCCATTTCCGAGGCCAGCCCGGTGGTGCGGAACTTGAGGCCCTTCAGGTCCTCGGCAGAGTTGATCTCGGTCTTGAACCAGCCGCCCCACTGCGGGCCGGAGTTGCCGCACAGGAACGGTTTGATCCCGAAGCGGCCGTACATCTCGTCATAAAGCGCCTGGCCGCCGCCGTGGTACATCCAGCCGAACTGCTCATCCGCGCGCAGACCGAAAGGCTGCGAGCCGAACAGCAGGATACCTTTGGATTTCGATCCCCAATAGGCCGGCACGGCGTGATACAGCTCGGCGGTGCCTTCAGAAACCGCGTCAAACACGCCGCGGCCCGGAACCAGCTCACCGGCGGCGAAAAGCTTCACCTCGATCCGGCCGCCTGAAAGGGTGGTGATCCGGTCAGCCAGCATCTGTGCCGCCACACCGGGTCCAGGCAGGTTCTTCGGCCAGGCGGTGACCATCTTCCATTGCATCTTGCCCTGGGCAATGGCGGGGCTGGCCAGCGCTGTTGCCGTTGCGCCCAATACGCCGGTTTTCAAAAACGCGCGTCTTTCCATGTCTCCATTCCTCCGTCTGTCGGTGCATCTGCGATGGGCGGATGCCGGCAGCGCAGACTTTGTTATGTTTTGTAGGCGCTTTACATTAATATGTAGCTACATATTCTTGTCAATCACAGTTGCGCGGTTCAAGTTCGCCTTTCTGCGCAGAATGCAATATGGAGCGGCGGCAAACATTTTCCCGTTTGACCTGGGGGATGAATATTGACGGACAAGCCACGGCATTCCTGGGTAACCATCCGGGACAGCATCCGGGAGATGATCCTGAACTCCACCTATGGGCCGGGAGACAAACTGCCGCGGGACGAGGAGTTTGCCGCACGGTTCGGCTGTGCCCGCTCCACCGTTCACCGGGCCATGCGGGATCTGGCTCAAAGCGGTCTGGTGGAACGGCGCCGCAAGGGCGGCACAATGGTGCAGCGCGATCCTGTGACCCGCGCAACCCTGAACATCCCGATCACCAGGCTGGAGGTCGAACAGAAAGGCTGCGTGCACCGCTACCAGTTGATCAGGCAGTCGGTACAGCGGTCCAGCCCGGCCATAATGGCAAACTTCGGCCTGCATGAAGCCCGGCCGATGCTGCGGGTTGAAGCTTTGCATCTTGCCGACAGCCGCCCCTATATCTTCGAGGACCGCTGGATCTGCCTGGAAACCGTACCGGAAATAAATACGGTGGACCTGACACGCGAAAGCGCAAACGAATGGCTTGTCCGCAACCGCCCCTACAGCAGGTGCGATTTGCGTCTTTATGCCCGCCCTGGAACCAAGGACGACAGCGAAATTCTCCAGAGTGCGATCGGAGACGCACTGTTTGTCATGGAACGCACGACTTGGATCGGCGACGCCCCGATCACCAGCCTGCGCGCCGTTGCTCACCCGGGCTATCAGCTGTTCACTCAGGGTTGATGCAATGCTGAGCGCTCGGGGCTGGCCGGCCGCAATGCGGGCAGATTGGAACGGAAATACATGGGCCTTGGCTCGATGCAGCGAAAAAAAGCGCTGGCGCGGGGCGCTGGAAACGGGTGCTGGCAAGGGGATGGCATGACAGAAACTTGGGATGCAGTGGTGATCGGCGCCGGGCCTGCAGGGCTGATGGCCGCCGAGGAGCTGGGTCGCGCCGGGCACCGCGTGCTGGTGGCTGAGGCCAAGCCGTCGGTGGCGCGCAAGCTCCTGATGGCGGGCAAGTCCGGCTTGAATCTGACCAAGGACGAACCGTTTAACCAGTTGATCACCCGCTATGGAGAGGCCGCAGACTGGCTGGCGCCAATGATCCGCGCCTGTGATTCACAGGCCGTTCAGGATTGGGCACAGGGATTGGGGAGCGAGCTGTTCACCGGCTCGACAGGCCGGGTGTTCCCGACAGTCATGAAAGCCTCTCCGCTGCTGCGCGCCTGGCTGGCACGCCTTGATGGTTTCGGCGCACAGATCCGCACGCGCTGGCGCTGGGCTGACTGGGAGGGCACAGGGCTTGCATTTGATACGCCGGACGGGCCGAAGCGGATAGAAGCCAGGGCAGTGGTCCTGGCACTGGGCGGCGCCAGCTGGGCGCGGCTTGGGTCGGACGCGGGCTGGGTCCCTCTGCTGGATGGAAAAGCTGTAGAGATTGCACCGTTCAAACCTGCCAATGCGGGGCTTCTGGTGGATTGGTCCGATCACATGGCACCGCAGTTCGGGCAGCCGCTTAAGGGTATAGCATTGCACGCCGGCCCATTGTCTTCGCGTGGGGAAGCCGTGATATCGGAGCGCGGGCTGGAAGGCGGCGGCGTCTATTCCGTCTGCGCCGCGGTACGGGAGGGAGAGACATTGCAGATGGATCTGCTTCCGGACCTGGAAACGGCAGAAGTCATCCGCCGCCTGTCCCGCCCGCGCGGCAAGGCAAGCGTTTCAAACCATCTGCGAAAGGTGCTCAAGCTGGGCGATGGACGGGCAGCAGTATTGCAGGAATTCGGACGGCCCTTGCCGCAGGATGTCCAGGCCTTAGCTCGGTTGATCAAAACGCTGCCCGTCAATCACGCGGGCCTGCGGCCAATGGACGAGGCGATCTCCACCGCTGGCGGCGTGCGGCGGGACGCGATGGATGACGGCCTGATGCTGAAACAAATCCCCGGCACGTTCTGCGCCGGGGAAATGCTGGATTGGGAGGCGCCGACGGGCGGTTATCTGCTGACTGCGTGCCTGGCCACCGGGCGTTGGGCGGGCCGGGCAGCGGCACATTACTTGGCGAGTGCGGCAACCCGCTGATAGGCTTCGCGTTGCCGCATCCGGTGTCCATAATCCAGCAGTTTTTCGCCTTCGACCGGGAATTTGGCGCTGTGGGCCCAATTCAGGCAATGGGTGCAGATGATGTCGGCGATTGTGAATTCCGTACCCATCAGGAACTCCGCGCCCATCTTATCTTCAAGCCGCGCCAGATTATGGGCAAATTCCCACTTCAGGCTGCCTTTCACTTCCGGTACCCGCTGATCTTCCGGCAAGATGAAGCTGTGGCGGGCCGCTGCCCACAGCACAGCATCCACTTCGTCCAGCAGGAGGTGCGTCATCGCATCCTGCTTGGCACGGGCTATCGTGCCGGCGGGTGCGGTCAGGGCGCTGTGCTTGTCAGCGAGATAAGTGAGAATGGCAGTTGAATCGCTGATGGCCTCGCCTTCGGCCTGCAGCACTGGCACCTTGCCCGAAACATTCAGCGCCTGAACTTCCGGGCTGCGGGGGCCGTGCTGTTTCAGCTCATAGGGCTGCCCAAGTTCTTCAAGCGCCCAAAGCACCCGGAACGTGCGGGTGAGCGGAATGCCGGTGACGGTGTACATCGTCTCTCTCCTGTTGTGTGTCCCTAAGATGGGCGGCACAGCAGGGGGGATCAAGCCAGGAGAGGCATTACTGGATCAGCGGGCGCGGCCCAGCATGGCCAGCCGGATCAGGGCGCGCTCCATCAGCGCCAGCGCAGGCGCGGTTTGACCGGCGGAACGCAGCGCCAGGTCGGTATCGGTAATGATCGTCAGCGCGGTTTCCAGCCGGCTTGCGCCCCAGTTCTGTGCCTGGCGCAGCATCCGGTCGCGGCGTTTGCCGTATAGCGGCGGGCGCAGCTGGCCGATGCCCTGGGCAGGGCCGCCGGGTGCAGCGGCAATGGTGTAGAGCGTGCGGAAGTGCCGGGTTGCCCCGATACAGAGCGTCACGGCATTTGTGCCTTGTGCTTGAAGGCGGCGGATCAGCGGCCCGATTTCGGTACTGCGGGCTTCGGCCACCACATTCAGAACATCGTCCAGCGCGGCCTCGGTCGATTGCGGAGCAACGGCGCCGATATCCTCCAGTGACAGCGGGCTGCTGTCGCCGTGTTTATAAAGCGCCAGCTTCTCGATCATGCGGGAGAAGTCGCCGGGGCCGGTATCATTCGCGATATCCGTCAGCGCTGACATGCTGTCGCCGGGGACGTCCCGGATACCAGCCTCCCCTAGGATCCGTTCGATCTCGGCGCGCGAGGGCGGGTCGTCGTAGATTCCCACCGAATAGGCATTTCGGTGGCCTTCAAACGCCTTCCGCAGTTTCGAGGCGGCCTTGAGCTGCCCGGCTGTGACCACAATCTGCGCATCCCCCGGCTGCCAGTCTTCCAGCGCTGTCGCAATGGCAGGGGTGGCGGTGTCATTGGCGCCTTCGACAAAAACCGCCCGGACACCGGGAAAGAACCCCACCGCCTTCACGGCATCCAGCAACTGTGCTGGATCCTTGCGCAGGTCGCTGCCGGGCAGGCGGGTCAGGCGCATTTCTTCTTCGGCACCGGGGCCAAGCAGGGACGCCAGCACCTGCTGCCGCTTAAGCGACACGCGCATGGCGTCGGCGCCATAGATCAGGATGCCGGTCTTGCCCGGATCAGGTTTGGCGAAATAGCCATCCGCTTCGCGCGGAGAGAGCTTCATTCCACCGGCGCGGAGAGATCCGCGGTTGCCAGAATCTGCGCGGTGATCTGATCGGCCAGAATGACCATCAGCCGCTCATGCGCGTCACGTTCACCTGCCAGCGTCTCCACGGTAGAGCCGGTTGCGGAGTAGCCGGTAAAGTTCTGCACGGTGCCGCTGGAGGTCACCTTGCCATCCGACAAGCGGGTCAGAGAAAAGCCAGCACTGCCGATCACCGAATAGCGGGTGATCTCATTGCCCGCGGTGATTGCCTGGCCTTCTTCCTGGGTGCTGAGCGTCAGGTCCAGCTTGTAGGCAGCACTGCCACCGCGGCCCAGGCGCTGCTCCAGATTCTGCACCAGGAAGTAGGCGTCGGTGCCGGTGGCGCCCTTGATCTCCTCCGGCGCCTGAACCTCGATCTGCCCATACAGAGCGGAGCCGGTGCCGCCAGGGGCGTACACCGGGGTAAAGCCGCAGGCCGCTGCCACCAGGGGCAGGGCCAGCAACAGGGTTCTGCGGTTAAGCAACGACATTCACAATCCGGCCCGGCACCACGATCACCTTTTTCGGCGCGCCGCCATTCAGCGCCTTTTGCACAGCTTCGTGTGCCAGGGCGCGTTTTTCAACCTCTGCCTTGTCCAGATCTTTGGCGACTTCGATTTCACCGCGGCGCTTGCCGTTGATCTGGATCGGAAGGGTGACCGTGTCCTCAACCAGCATGGCCTCATCCGCAACCGGCCAGGGCGCGGTGGCGCACAAGCCTTTGCCGCCCTGATGGTTCCAGATGTCTTCAGCCAGATGCGGGGTCATCGGCGCCATCAGCTGTGCCAACGTCATGATCGCCTGCTTCTGGACCGATGCGCTGGCCTTGGATTTGGCAAGCGTGTTGGTAAAGGCATAAAGCTTTGCAATTGCAGCATTAAAGCCAAAGGAATCGACACCCAGGGTCACGTCGCGAATGCATTTATGTGTCTCGCGCAGCAACGCTTCGTCGCCTTCACCCGCCGCATCCGGGTCCATCTCCCCAATACGGTCGCACAGGTTCCAGACCCGGTTCAGGTGCTTGTAGGCCGCCTCAGCGCCGGCTGCGGTCCATTCCACGTCCCGTTCCGGAGGGGAATCGGACAGCACGAACCAGCGCGCGGTGTCGGCACCGTAGGTTGAGATGATGTGCAGCGGGTCCACAACGTTATTCTTGGACTTGGACATCTTGGCGGAAGGAATGATGACGACCTTTTTGTCGGGGGTCAGACCTTGATGTCGTGTATGCATTTGAGCGGCATCAGAGGTGTCAACCAGCCCCCCTTTTTCATCCTCGAGTCTTGCGATCTCTTCATTCAAAACTGCGAACTGAGTTCCGTCCAGAGAATAGACAGTGACCTCGTTAGGGTAATGGTATTTGTGGTAGTTAATCCCGGGACCGCGAGGGTCACCCACTGTGGTTGTCTGTTGCGTGCGATAGATCGCGTGGGTCACCATGCCCTGGGTGAACAGCGCATCGAAGGGTTCCGAGGATTTCTCGGGCAGGTGGCCGCAGATCTGCATCGCGCGGGCAAAGAAGCGCGAGTACAGCAGATGCAGAATCGCGTGCTCAATGCCGCCGATGTACTGGTCGACGTTCATCCAGTATTCGGCCTCGGCCAGATCGGTGGGCGTTTCGGCGCGCGGCGCGGTGAAGCGGGAGAAATACCAGGACGAATCGACGAAAGTGTCCATGGTGTCGGTTTCGCGCTGGGCGGGCTTGCCACAGGACGGGCATTCGCAGTTGCGCCATGTCGGATGGCGGTCCAGCGGGTTGCCCGGCACGGAAAAGTCGATGGGTTTGCCGTCTTCGTCATAGGGCAAGGCGATCGGCAGGTTCTCTTTCTTCTCCGGCACCACGCCGCAGTCTTCGCAATGGACGACAGGGATCGGGCAGCCCCAGTAGCGCTGGCGGCTCAGCCCCCAGTCGCGCAGGCGGTATTTGGTGACATCCTGGCCCCAGCCGGCTTTTTCCGCGAAGTCAACGGTGGCGTTGACCGCTTCTTCGCCGGTCGCCTCGGTCAGCCCGGCGAAGTGATTGACCCAGCGGACCTTTTCGGACTTCGGCGGCACCAGAGCCTCGGCCGCGACCGGCGCGTCCTCATCCGGTGCAAAGAAGGCGTTGGTAACCGGCAGATTATACTTGCGGCAGAAATCCAGGTCGCGCTGGTCATGCGCCGGGCAGGCAAAAATCGCGCCTGTGCCGTAATCCATCAGGATGAAATTGGCGATCCAGACCGGCAGCTCCCATTCCGGGTTCAGCGGGTGTTTCACCCGGATGCCGGTGTCATAACCCAGCTTCTCGGCGGTCTCGATGGCTTCCTCGGTGGTGCCGCCCTTGCGGCATTCGGCAACAAAGGCTGCAACCTCTTCCGATTCGGCTTCCAGCGCCTTGGCAATCGGATGATCGGGCGAGATGCCGACAAAAGACGCGCCCATCAGCGTATCCGGGCGGGTGGTGTAGACTTCAATCGGCTCTGCGCCGTCGGTGCGTTCAAACGAAAATTGAAGGCCGCGCGACTTGCCGATCCAGTTTTCCTGCATCAGGCGGACTTTGGCGGGCCAGTTCTCCAAGCCATCCAACGCCGACAGCAGCTCTTCGGAGAAATCGGAGATCTTGAAGAACCACTGCGTCAGCTCGCGCCGCTCGACCAGCGCACCGGAGCGCCAGCCGCGGCCGTTTTCGACCTGCTCGTTGGCCAGCACGGTCATGTCGATGGGGTCCCAGTTCACCACCGCGTTCTTGCGGTAAACCAGACCCTTTTCCAGGAAATCAAGGAACAGCGCTTGCTGCTGGCCGTAATACTCCGGATCACAGGTGGCGAACATGCGGCTCCAGTCCAGCGACAGGCCCAGCGGCTTCATCTGCTCGACCATCGTGTCGATGTTGGAATAGGTCCAGTCCTTGGGATGCCCGCCCGAGGCCATCGCGGCGTTTTCGGCCGGCATGCCAAAAGCGTCAAACCCCATCGGATGCAGCACGTTATGGCCGGTGGACAGCTTGTAGCGCGCGATCACATCGCCCATCGTGTAGTTGCGCACATGGCCCATGTGCAGCTTGCCCGACGGGTAGGGGAACATTTCCAGCACATAATACTTCGGCTTGCCGCCGGTGCGCTTGGCCTGAAATATCCCGGCCTTGTCCCAGGCTTCCTGCCATTTAGCTTCGATTTCCGTGGCGGAGTAACGCGACATCAGAGCGGTCCTTTGCATGAAAACGCCGGGCAAGTGGCCCGGCGCTTCTGATAATGGGGTTTGGCTGGTGTTTCCAGAGCGCAGCGGGTCAGAGTTTTTTATCCGCGATCCGCAGCTGCCGTGCGCGGGAAAGAATCGCGTCCTCAACTGCGCGGGACGTGCTGGCGCTGACGGGGCCGCCCTTGGATTGCAGCGCAACGTTCAAGGAACGCGCGTCCAGGGCCGGGTCCTTTATGTGAACGGTGGCCCGGTAGGTGCGGCCGCCACCAGGCGGGGTGCCATAGCCCGTGATGATAACACCGGTGAAGGGATCAACCGATTGCACCGGCAGGAAGTTCAGCACGTCCAGGCTGGCCGCCCACAGGTAGCGGTTGACCTGCACGTTCTGGTCCGGCTGGCCGCGGAACACATCCCAGATCGAGGATGGATTGCTTTGTGCCCCGATCTCATCAACCGCCAACCGGTCCTTGCCCAGCAGGGTGCCATCCTGGCTGCGGTCCTTGTTGCCGCCGCATGCAGCAAGACTGAGGCATATTGCGCCGGCCAAAGTTGCCTGCAGAGTCTTTGTTCTGATCATAACCGCTCCCAGAGCCAATTTCTGGGCGAACACCTAGCGCAAGCGGCGCGGGCGGAGCAAGTGCTTTGCCCTATATAGAAGGCCCTCCCGTCGTGCGATACGCCTCCGGAGTGATAGGCCGATGGTGCAGAAGCCTGCAAACCTGTGCGCTTGCCGTCCATCCGGTGCAGTAGCGAGGCAGACTGTGGCATAGCTGCACCATCCCGGACCGCATCGTTTCGCCCGACTTTCCCAAGACTTGCCAAAACGGGGGCGAAAGAGCGAAACCCCTTGGCATACCCACGCCGGATTCCCCGGTTTGGGCTTAAGATTAGAAAACCGAGGGAAAAACATGAAAAAGGTTCTCTTCGCGACCACCGCGCTGATCGCCACCGCAGGCATGGCCGCGGCCGAAGTCAAAATCTCCGGCTATGGCCGTTTTGGTCTGGACTACAACGAAGCCAACAAAACCGTTGTTGGCCGTTCCGAGACCAACATCACCAGCCGTCTGCGCTTCACCTTCGACGCGTCGACCGAAACCGATGGCGGCGTGACCGTTGGCGCACGTGCTCGTGCCCAGTTCGAAAACCGTGATGGCACACCCGGCACCGGCGCGTTCAACGGCGCACAGTTCCACGTCGCATACGGCGGCCTGCGTGTGAACGTTGGCAACATCTGGGGCGCGATCGACAACATGCCGGGCTTCTACCTGGAAACCCGTTCGGTTGGTATCGGCATCGACGGCGCCGGCTTTAACTCGCTGGTGACCAACGTTGCGGGCAACGGCTTTGACTGGGACACCTACACCTCCGCAGCAGCCGGCCGTAACGGCATCGAAGCTCTGTACTCCGCTGGCGGTTTCTCGGGTCACCTGTCCTACTCCCAGGCAAACGGCGGCACCGTTGCCGGTTCCGCAAACGGCACCGAGCGTACTGCTGTGCATGTTGCCTACACCTTCGGTGACTGGACTGCCGCTCTGGGCTACCAGGACTCCAACGTCGCAACCGAAGACAAACTGGTCTTCACCGTTGCAGGTGACCTGGGTCAGTTCGGTGTTCGCCTTGCATACGGCAACAACATGGACGCAGTGACTGTTGGCGGCGTTGCACAAGACGTCGACAAAATCACCCTGGCCGGCAACGTTGAGCTGGGCGCAGCCTCCACTCTGGTTGCCTTCGTGAGCAGCGAAGACAACCCGGCGGGCACCGGTGTTAACGGCACCGACGGCACCGCCTTCGGCATCAACTACTCCTACGATCTGGGCGGCGGCGTGTCGTTCGAAGCGGGTGCGGTTGAATCGTCCTCCGACTTCACCACTGTTCAGGCAGGTCTGTACTTCAGCTTCTAAGCTGAAGCACGCCTAGCGTGAATTCGGGGCGGGTTCCTTCGGGAGCCCGCCCTTTCCTTTTGTGGCTTAACATTTGCGGGCAAACAGTGTTTTTTGCGGCTAAACAGCTACGAGGCCAAACCCATGCCGCTTGAAGAGATCAGATCCCGAATTGCCAAAGCTGAGAAGCAGGCCGGCCGTATGCCGGGCAGTGTGCAGCTGATTGCGGTTTCCAAAGTGCAGCCGGACGAGCGGGTCGAGGCGGTGCTGCAGGAAGGCCATCGCTGTTTCGGTGAAAACAAGGTGCAGGAAGCGGCTGGAAAATGGCCCGGGTTCGTCGAGCAATTTGACGGTATCGATTTGCATTTGATCGGCCCGCTGCAGACCAACAAAACCCGCCAGGCGATGGAGCTGTTTGACAGCATCCACTCAGTCGACCGGCCCAAACTGGCCAATACGCTGGCCAGGCTGGCGCAGGAGTTGGGCAAATGCCCCGAATTGTTCATTCAAGTGAATACCGGCGAGGAGGAGCAAAAAGCAGGCGTGTTGCCGTCCGATGCAGATGCTTTCATCGCAGAGTGCCGCCAGCTTGATCTACCTCTAAAGGGGCTGATGTGCATCCCGCCGGTGGAAGAAGAGGCCAGCTTGCATTTCGCGCTGCTGGCAAAGATTGCTGAGCGCAACGGATTGAAGGGCTTGTCGATGGGAATGAGCGGCGATTTCGAGAAAGCCATAGCCCTTGGCGCCACCCATGTTCGCGTCGGTTCTGCCATTTTCGGCGCCCGCACCTATTGAAGCACAAAAGTTTTAGGCAAAACTTTTGCCAAGACTTTTTGAAAAGTCTTGGTTGCGTCAGGTGCGTGCCAGAGGCGGGACGATAACCCGGGATCCAGGCTGAACCCGGTCAGCAAGCCAATGGAGATCCGCGCGCGAGAAAGCGATGCAGCCTTCAGTGGGGTATCCAGGGCCGCGCCATTGATGAAGGAAGATCGCGGAACCGCTTCCCGGAATTGCGGTTGGCCAGTTCCAATCGGTGATCAAAACCAGATCATAGAGCGGATCGCTGCGCCGCAGTCGTTCGTGACTGAACGGGTACGGTGCCCGCACATGGTGGTTGTAATTTGCATCTCCTGAATCATCCGACCATAGGTCCCGCGGACCAATAGGCTTGGCCCAGGAGGCAGGGCGGTACAGCCTGTCGGGGCGGTAATACATGCCTGCAATGCGATGCACGCCAATGGGAGTCGCGCCATCCCCTTCGCGTTTGTTCCGGGACAGCCCGCCTTTGCCGATTGTGCACGGCAGCACCCGACCCAGAAACCGCACGCCGCGGGGTGTCAGGACCAGATCGGCGGGTGATGTCACAGCATATGCCCGGATTTCCGGGCCTTGGTCGCCAGGTAATGCTGGTTGTGGGCATTTTCACCCACTTTCAGCGCCACCCGTTCCGCCACATGCACGCCGGTCTTTTGCATCATCGCAATCTTGTTCGGGTTGTTGGTCAGCAGCCGCACTTGGGAGAAACCCAATTCTTGCAGAATAGAGGCGCCCAGGCGGAAGTCGCGCTCGTCATCCTCAAACCCCAGACGGTGATTGGCCTCCACCGTATCAAAGCCCTGGTCCTGCAGTGAATAGGCCCGCATTTTGTTGGCAAGGCCGATCCCGCGGCCCTCCTGATTCAGGTACAGAAGGACACCCGCACCTTCCGCGCCCATCTGTGCCAGTGCGCCCTGCAGCTGCGGGCCGCAATCGCATTTCAGCGAGCCCAGCACGTCGCCGGTGAAGCAGGCCGAATGCAGCCGGGCCAGAACCGGTTTGGATCTGTCGGGGCGGCCGATTTCTACAGCATAATGCTCCTCGGCGCCATCCTCCGGGCGGAAGATGTGAAGCCTGCCGGCTTCGGCGGCATTCATTGGCAGGCGGGCAGCTGCGACCGGGTGCAGGGGGGAGCTTTGGCTCAGCAGCGGTTCTGCAGCTGCACGAGAAATGCTGGTAAGGCCGTGGGCCGCGGCAAACCCGGACGGATCGCTGATAGGCACAAGAGCAGCAGCTGGCAGCAGGCGCGCGGATTTCACCAGTGCAATTGCCAGCCGGTGCAGGTCTGCGCTGCCGCCGCGCTGGCTGGAAAGCGGACCCTTCATCGGTGTGTTCAGATCATCCGCCGGGTCGGCCAGCGACTGGATCCACTTCAGCCCCTCAGTACCGGGAACAATAATGCGGGCGGTGTCCGCGTCATACACCCGGGCCTTCAGGGTTTCCGCCCGCCGGGCCGTCAAGGCCAATGTCGGAGCGCCCAAGGCACGCATGTCTGCCAGACGTGTTTCTGTCAGCGATTCCACGGCAATTGCCAGCGCGGCACTCTTTCCATCACTCAATACCACCGGCAGGCCCATGCGCAGATCGACCCGGGCACGGGCCAGCAGTTCGATTATAGTGGGCATCAGGCTCATACGGGGATTCCGGTGTTATTTTGTAACAAAGGCTCGCTGTCTTTACGCCCAAATGCAACGGATGTGAAACATTTTCCCTGCCATGGACACGTCGGCGTGAGAGTATTGCAGCAAATCTTGCCGAGGGCGCAAGGGATGCGCATGTGTTGTCATGTGAACAGGAGGGCGAGCCGATGGCGCAACTGAAGAAAATTCTGCTGGTTGATGATGATGAAGACCTGCGAGAGGCCTTGAGCGAGCAGCTGGTGATGACCGAGGACTTCGATGTATTCGAGGCAGAGAACGGTCAAGGCGCGATGGAGCGCGCCAAGGAGGCCCTCTATGATCTGATTATTCTGGACGTGGGCTTGCCGGATACGGACGGGCGCGAACTATGCCGCCTGCTGCGCAAGCAGGGAGTGAAGGCTCCAGTCTTGATGCTGACAGGCCACGACAGCGATGCCGACACTATTCTGGGTCTGGATGCCGGCGCCAATGACTATGTCTCTAAACCCTTCAAGTTCCCGGTGCTGCTGGCCCGGATTCGGGCGCAGCTGCGTCAGCATGAACAATCCGAGGACGCGGTCTTTGCGCTTGGCCCTTATACCTTTAAACCGTCGATGAAGCTTTTGATCGCGGAGGATGAACGCAAGATCCGGTTGACCGAGAAGGAAACCAACATCCTCAAGTTTCTCTATCGCTCCAGCGATGGTGTGGTGCCGCGGGATGTTCTGCTGCATGAGGTGTGGGGATACAATGCAGGCGTGACCACGCATACGCTGGAAACCCATATTTACCGGCTGCGGCAGAAAATTGAGCCCGATCCGTCGAATGCACGCCTGCTGGTGACGGAATCCGGCGGTTACCGGCTGGTCGCGTGATGTAATCGGCGTTGAGCCAGATTAAAGAAGAACCTGAGGTTCATCTTTAAAACAGACCCTATCCCGCGCATATCCGGGTCACGGTATGCACCTCCCTGTTGGACTTGGCCGGGCGTGATGCCCGGCCTTTTTTTGTCCGTATTGTTTACACACACGGGCCAATTCATCTCTGGCCCTTCCAGGCCCGGACAGGCAGTATCGCGCCGGAACCCGGATTTCACGATGAGGCGCGCGATGCCATTTACTCTTGCCACCTGGAATATCAACTCGGTCCGCCTGCGCGAACCGATTGTGCAGAAACTGTTGCAGGAGGAAGGGCCGGATGTGCTTTGCCTGCAAGAGTGCAAAAGCCCGGTGGACAAGATCCCGTTGCAAGGCTTTGCAGCCCTGGGCTACAGCCACATGGTTGCGCGTGGCCAGAAAGGCTACAACGGGGTGGCGATCCTGTCGCGCTTGCCGATTGAGGATGCAGGGGATCAGGATTTTGCCAGCCTTGGCCATGCCCGCCATGTGGCCGGACGGCTGGAAAACGGGGTGGTGATCCACAACTTCTATGTCCCGGCGGGCGGCGATGTGCCGGACCGGGAAAAGAACGAAAAATTCGGCCAGAAGCTCGATTACCTCACGGAGATGCGCGACTGGTTCCAGGCCGATAAACCGGAAAAATCCATCCTGGTCGGGGATCTTAATATCGCCCCGCGCGAGGATGATGTCTGGGACCACAAAAAGCTGTTGAAGGTTGTCAGCCATACGCCCATTGAGGTGGAGCATTTCGCAGACGTGATGGATGCGGGCGGATGGTCCGATGTGACCCGGAACGATATCCCTGACGGCCGCCTGTACAGCTGGTGGAGCTACCGGGCCAAGGATTGGGATGCCGCCGACAAAGGGCGCCGTCTCGACCACGTCTGGGCGACGCCGGACATTAAAAACGCGGCCCATTCCAGCCGGATCCTGCGGGATGCCCGCGGCTGGGAAAAGCCCAGCGACCATGCGCCGGTATTTGCAACCTTTGATCTGTAACAGCAGGCGGAGTGCTCCCGCCTGATCCGCAACATCCGCAGGATGTTTCTTCTCCGTTGGGCATGGCACTGCGCTGCCGCGCAGTGCAGTGCCGCCGCGCGTCAGCGCGGCGCCCTGCCCAACGCCGTAAGGGTTCTGGCGTAGCCAGGGCCCGCTGACGGGGGCGGGAGCACTACCGCTCAAAGCAGCCAGCGGGCGTATTCGGGGTGCCTGTCCTGCATGTCCTGGTAGAGCCAGACCATCCGGTCCACAAACCACAGCTTACCGCCAACCATCAGCGTCAGACCGCCAAGGATGAAACCAGGATCCAAGATCCAAAGACCATAGACCCAAGGGATCGCTCCAATGCCCGACGCCCAAGCCAAACCCTTTGCCCAGCCCAGGTGATGGCGCGGTATGGGAACCTGCGCCCGGTTCAGGAGCACCCGCTCGCCAAATGTGCCGCGGGACGCCCAGGTGCCGGTGCTGGCAGGCAGCCCAAAGGCGCGCGGGTTCCACCAGGTCCACACCAGCACCAGCGCAATGGGCAGGACCGCAGCCCAGCCCAGCCACACCCGTGACCATACGGCGAGTGTCATCAGCGGCAGAACCGTCATCCGGCTCACGACGCTCCATGGGTTGGCGTGCCGCGCCCAAGCGGCGTCATCCATGCGCATCATCTTTTCAGATAACGCAAAGAGATCGAACCTGCGGCTGGCCATCGGCAAACTCCTCTCTTGGTTTCCGGCGCTTGGGATTCCATATAGGGGGCAAGTTCCAAGCGGAGAACAATCTGATGACCGAAATTCTTGGCAGCACCGCACCGGCGGGTGATCTGATCAAAGACGTGACCGAAGCCACTTTCATGCAGGACGTTGTCGAAGCGTCGATGCAGGCGCCGGTGATCGTGGACTTCTGGGCGCCTTGGTGCGGCCCGTGCAAAACCTTGGGCCCGATGCTGGAGGCGGCTGTCACCAAGGCCAAGGGCGCCGCCACCATGGCCAAGATCAACGTCGATGAAAACCAGCGCCTGGCGCAGGCACTGGCGCAGCAGGGGCTGCCGCTGCAGTCGATCCCCACTGTGGTCGCCTTTGTTGAGGGACGGCCGGTGGACATGTTCCAGGGCGCACTGCCGGCATCGGAGATCGAAGCCTTTGTGAACAAGGCCATCGAGGCTGGGGGCGGATCAGCCGACGGCGGTCTGGGCGAGGCGCTGGAAGCAGCCGAACTGATGCTGACTGAGGGTGCCGTGGCGGATGCCGCGCAGACTTTTGCTGCCATCCTGGGCGAAGATGACAAGAACGCCGCGGCTTATGGCGGATTGGCACGCGCGCATATCGCGCTTGGCGATCTGGATCAGGCGGAGGCCGTTTTGAATGGCGCACCCGCCGAGATTGCGGATGCAGCCGAGATCGAAGCCGCGCATGCGCAGATCGCCCTGGCGCGGCAGGCCGAGAATGCTGGCCCGGTGGGGGAATTGCGGGCTGCAGTGGACGCCAGTCCGGAGGACCTGCAGGCGCGTTTCGACCTGGCGCAGGCGCTGCATGCGGCTGGAGATGCAGAAGCCGCAGTAGACGAATTGCTGGAGCTTTTCCGCCGTGACCGCGAGTGGAACGAGGGTGCTGCCAAGGTACAGCTGTTCACCATCTTTGATGCGCTGAAACCCAACGACCCGGTGGTTCTCAACGGGCGCCGGAAACTTAGCTCAATGATATTTGCCTAAGTCCGGGGCAGCACTACACTCTGTCCCATGATCCAGCCTGCTGATCTGCCGGACACGATTGCCGTGTTCCCATTGCCCGGGGCGCTTTTGCTGCCCCGGTCGCGTTTGCCGTTGCACATTTTCGAGCCGCGCTACCTGCAGATGCTCGAAGATACGCTTAAGACGCGGCAGCGTCTGATAGGCATGGTGCAGCCCTGCCCGGGTCCGCACGGAACCGGGGAGGAGCTGCACGCGATTGGTTGCGCCGGGCGCGTCACACAGTTTTCCGAAACAGAAGACGGCAGATACCTGGTCACGCTTTCAGGCGTGTCCCGGTTCCGTATCACCCGTGAAGCCAATGGATTTACCCCCTATCAGCGTTGTGATGTCAGTTGGACGGGATTTGACCGGGACCTTGGCCGCTCCGAGGCGGATGATACCCTTGACCGGCCGTCGTTCCTGGATCTGCTTGAGCGGTTCTTTTCTGCCCGGAGCCTGTCAACCGATTGGGAAGCCCTGAAAGACGCGGATGACGAGCTGCTGATCAATTCACTGGCGATGCTCTTGGAATTCGACACCGAAGAGAAACAGGCCTTGCTCGAAGCGCCCTGCCTTGTCACAAGGCGGGAAACGCTTGTCACTTTGATTGAATTCGCCCTGCGCGGCGGCACTCAGGAGGAAACTCTGCAATGACCGAGACACAGGCGCCTGCCTTTGACCGCCGGATGCTGGAAGCGCTTGTCTGCCCGCTGACCCAGGCGGTGCTGGAATATGATGCCCAGGCGCAAGAACTGATTTCGCGTGCTGCCAACCTTGCCTTTCCGATCCGCAATGGCATCCCGGTGATGCTGGTGGACGAGGCGCGCGCGCTGGACTGACGCTGCACAAAGGCAGCGCCTAAGCCTTAGATAGCTTGCCCTGTTAAGAGCTTGGGTAAGTCTCCGGTCAGGCCTGCTGCCTCACGCACGAAATTGCGGCGCAGGCCGGGGACCGCTCCTGCCAATCCCATTCCGATGTCACGTCCCAACCGCAGCAGCGGGTTATCGTTGGAAAAAAGCCGGTTGAAAATATCCGTGGCTGCAGCCAGCGAAGCAGTGTCGAAGCGGCGCCATTGCTGGTAGCGCTCCATCACCAGGGATGAACCGATATCTTCGCCCCGCCGTGAGGCTTCGGTGATGACTTCCGCCAGAGCGCCGACATCGCGCAGGCCTGCATTCAGCCCTTGACCGGCGATCGGGTGCATCCCATGCGCCGCATCCCCCACCAGCGCCATGCGGTCGCCGATAAAGCTGTTGGCGATGGTCAGGTTCAGCGGGTAAGTGAAGCGTTTGCCTGCCAGGGAAATCTCGCCGAGGAAATCCCCAAAGCGCGGCCGCAGCGCCTGAATGTACTCGGCGTCACTCAACGCGTGGATGGCCTTGGCGGTCTCCGTCCGTTCGCTCCACACGATGGAGGAGCGGTTGCCCGGCAGCGGCAGGATCGCCAGCGGCCCGGGCGGCATGAAAAACTGATGCGCGATGCCGTGGTGTGGTTTTTCGTGGTCAATGGCGCAGACCAGGGCGGTCTGGCCATAGTCCCAGCCGGTGCGCTTGATGCCCGCCCGTTGCGCAGTGCCGCTGCGGCGCCCGTCCGAGCCGACCAGAACCTGACCGCGCAGCTCGCCGCCATCGTCTAGGGTGACAGTGACACCGCTTTGGTCCGGTGCTTGTGCAACCACGGTGCGCCCGGACACCAGGGTGATGCCCGGCGCGTCCTCCATCGCCTGTAGAAAGGCCCGGCGCAGGAAACGGTCCTCAACCATATAGCCCATCGGGCCTTCTTCCAGCTCGGCATGGTCGAAATGGATAAAAAACGGTGACGGACCATGGCCCGCATGACCGTCTGTCACCTTGATCTCCAGCATTGCTTGCGCGTTGTCTCCGACATGCTGCCAGACGCCGGTCTGCTGCAGCAGCCGCTGCGAGGCCAGCGCCAGCGCGTAACCGCGCCCGTCAAAGCCTTCATCAGCAAGCTTGTCCGGGGTCAGCGCGTCGACCACAGTGATGCTGTGGCCGGTCTGCGCGAGGGCCAGGGCCAGCGCGGGGCCGTTCAGCCCGCCGCCCACGATCAGGATATCAGAGGCATTTTTCATGCCCCGCAATATGCGCCTGCTGGCGGGATTGTCCATCCGGGAAGCGTGGGATTGTGCCTGTGTCTTACTGCCGCTACCGTTTGCATCAACTGCATTTGGGGAGACGGGCTGATGCAAGATTGGCTGACAATGACCGCCGCCGCTTTGGGACGGGGGATTGAGGCGGGTGAAATCGGTCCGGCGGCGCTGACCCGCTGTTATCTGAACGCCATAGATGCCCATCCGCTGAAGGACCGGATCTATACCCAAGTGACCCATGATCGCGCCCTGGCCGAAGCGGAGGCTGCGCAAGAACGTGCGGATCTGGGCCTGCGCCGGTCGCTGCTGGACGGGGTGCCGGTCAGTTGGAAGGATCTGTTTGACAGCGCAGGCACCGCAACCGAATCCGGTTCGGATCTGCTGAAGGGCCGGGTGCCGGAACAGGATGCAGCGGTCCTGCGCAACGCAACACTTTTGGGGGCGGTCTGCCTGGGCAAAACCCATATGAGCGAACTGGCGTTCTCTGGCCTTGGCTTCAACCCGATCAAGGAAACACCGCCTTGCGTCAATGATCAGTCGGCCGCGCCAGGCGGATCGTCCTCCGGGGCGGCTGCGTCGGTTGCCTTTGGTCTGGCCGCAGCAGGAATCGGCTCTGATACGGGCGGTTCGGTCCGTATTCCGTCTGCCTGGAATGATCTGGTAGGGCTCAAAACCACCTCAGGCCGGGTTACTCTGGAAGGCGTTGTGCCGCTGTGCCTGAAATTCGATACTATCGGTCCGCTGGCCCGCTCGGTGGAGGATGCCGGGCTGCTGTTAGGGCTGCTGGAGGGAACGGCGGGACCGGATCTGCGCAATCCCGGATCGCTGAAAGGGTGCCGGTTTGCCGATTTGCAGAATGTGGCGCAAAACGAATTGGACCCAAAGGTTTTTGCCGCCCATCGTGATACGCTGCAGCGCCTGAAAGACGCCGGCGCAAGAATCGTGCCGCTGGAAGTTCCAGAGCTGGAAGAGGCCATGGCGCTGAGCCCGATTCTCTACACAACCGAAGCCTACGGCCTGTGGAAAGACGTGATCGAGGCAACGCCGTATCTGATGTATTCGGAAATCCTTGAACGCTTCCGCACCGGTGCGCAGTTCAGCGGACCGGATTATGTCGCGGCCTGGGCTAAGCTGGAGCAATGCCGTATGGCCTGGGATCAAGCGGCAGCCGGGTTTGATGCGGTGCTCAGCCCCGTTTCGCCAATTTTGCCGCCGAACCTGCAACGGCTGCAAAGCGATCATGACTATTATGTGCAGTCCAACCTGCTGGCACTGCGCAATACGCGGATCGGAAACCTGATGGGGCTGTGCGCGCTTTCGCTGCCCACCGGCACACCCAGCTGCGGCCTTCAGGTGCTCGGCCAGCCGGATTGCGAGGAAGCCTTGCTGCGCACCGGTGCCGCGATTGAAATGGCCTTGGCCTGAAAGCCACATTCGGCCCAGCGGGCCACTCACCGGGTGGACGCACCCGTCCGCCACCTGTAACCTGAGGCGCAAACGGGGCGCCAATGATCCCGTGACCGAGGCATTAGATATGGATTTTCCTGAGCGGTTTTCAAACCTGCCAGCCTATGCGTTTCCGCGCCTGCGGGCGCTGTTGGACCATCACACCCCTGGCGGGGATGTGGTGCATATGACCATTGGCGAGCCGAAACATGCGTTTCCGGCCTGGGTCACCGATGTCATCACTGAAAACGCCGCCGGGTTTAACCAGTATCCTAACAATGATGGCACGCCCGAATTGCGCGGTGCCATCGCGGGTTGGATTGCCCGCCGTTACGGCGTAACCGCCGACCCTGAAACGCAAGTCATGGCACTGAACGGCACCCGCGAAGGGCTGTACAATGCCGCCATGGCGCTGTGCCCTGAGCAGAAGAACGGGCAAAAGCCGGTGGTGCTGATCCCGAACCCCTTCTATCAGGTCTATATGGTGGCCACGATTTCGGTTGCGGCAGAGCCGGTTTTCGTTCCCGCAACAACGGCCACCGGCCATCTGCCGGACTACGGGAACCTGCCCGAAGATGTGCTGAACCGTACCGCTGCGGCCTATATATGCTCGCCCGCCAATCCCCAGGGCGCTGTCGCGTCGCGCAGTTACTGGACCCGGCTGATCCAGCTGGCAGAGAAATACGATTTCCGCATCTTCGCAGATGAATGCTATTCCGAGATTTACCGCGATGAGGCCCCCGTTGGCGCATTGACCGTCGCCCAGGAGCTGGGCGCTGATCCTGAGCGTGTGGTCTTGTTCAATTCCCTGTCGAAACGTTCAAACCTTCCGGGGCTGCGCTCTGGTCTGATTGCTGGCGGTCCCGAGACCATCAAACGGGTCAAACAGCTGCGCGCCTATTCCGGCGCCCCGCTGCCGGCCCCGTTGCAGGCGGCCGCGGCCAGGGTCTGGGCGGATGAGGCGCATGTGGAGGAGAACCGCGCGCTTTATCAGGAGAAATACACAATAGCCGATGAGGTCTTTGCCGGCCTCAACGGATACATGGCGCCCGAAGCGGGCTTCTTCCTTTGGCTTCCGGTGGAAAATGGCGAGCAGGCCGCACTGAAGCTGTGGCAGGAGACCGGCGTGCGGGTGCTGCCCGGCGCTTACCTGGCGCAAGGCGCGCCGGGACAAAACCCGGGCGAGACATATATCCGGGTGGCGCTGGTCGCCCCCGCCGAGGACACCCGCGCGGCGCTAACCACGCTGCGCGGCTGCCTGTACTGAAATTCTGCTGCGCGGCCCCTGGTTTGGGGCCGCGCAGCCAAGACTAATAAACGGACAGGTTCGTGACCTTGCGGGTAACAGCGGGCACGGGCAAAAGAAACGGAACTGAGGTAGGCATGGCATTTCAAACCCGCAGCCGCGATCCGCTGCTCGACAGCAATATGCAGGCGGCTATTGAAAAGCGCGGCAAGGAATTAATCGGGATTGCATTGATCCTCGTGGGGCTGATGGTTGCCGCCATGCTGGGGTCGTATACGCCGGACGACCCGAACTGGACCGTGTCTACGGACGCGCCAGTGCAGAACTGGCTGGGCCGTCCCGGCGCTTCTGTCTCTTTCATCCTGATTACCTTGTTCGGCAAGGCCAGCTGGGCCGTGCCTTTGTTCCTGTCAGCCTGGGGGCTGCGGTTTGTGCTGCACCGGGGCGAGGACCGGGTGGTCTGGCCGCTGCTTTTGTCGGTGCCGTGGCTGCTGGTGGTGGCGCTGCACATGGAAACCCTGAACGCCAGCTCCACCTGGCAGCAGAACTATGACTTCGGCCTTGGCGGTATGGTTGGTTACACCTTCCTGGGCGCATTGCTGGCGCTGCTGCCCGTGGGCCTGCATTTCATGGTGAAAATCATGTCGCTGCTGAGTGCCGCGGGAATGCTGGCGCTTGGCTGTGCGGTGCTTGGGTTCACCTGGCCCGAGGTGAAGAAGGGCCTGCACAAAGTGATGATTGGCCTGATCCTGGGCTATGGCGCTGTGGCCGCATTACTGGGGCGCGGGGCGTCCAGCGGGTTGCAGGCCGCAATGACCTATCGTAAAGCACGGGCGGAACAAGCGGAAGAAACTGCCTATGACGCTGCCGACGCTGAGCCGGAGATGTTCGAGGATTATGCGGAAGACGCATACATTGCAGACAGTCAGGAGGAAGAACCGGAAGCGCCTGCCAAAGGCGGCCTGCTGTCACGTGTGCCCGGCCTGATCCGCCGTGTTGCACCTGCGCCGGCGGCGGACAGCGCCTATGCGGCTGACATGCAGGATGAGGACGAGGTTGAATTTCCGGCTGATGGCGAGGGCGGCGAAGACCGGATCTCCCAGAAAATCGCCAATGCCGTGCGTATTCGCCGGGCAGCAGATGTGCCGCCGGAGCAGGATCCGGCCCTGCCGCTGACCAAAGGCCGCGGCCAGCGCCCCGCGCCGCTGATCTATAACCCTGCCATGGACCAGGACGGGCTGCCGCCTGAGCCGCCGCTGACCGCTGCGCTTGCAACGATGCCGCCGCTGCCGGAGGATCCATCGCTTTCCTGGCAGGCTTCCGCAGATGACGCCTTTGGTTCGGATGCATCGGATGCTGGCCTGCGGGACGAAGATGAGATTGCAATGGCCGCTTCGGATCACAGTATGATCGCTCCGGACTACGTGCCGTCCGAGGATCTGCCGGATGCTGCGGAACCGCCTGCGCCAGTTCCCTCCGCGCCTGAACCGCGCCCGGCGCCGGGGCCGCGTCTGACCGTTGATCTGCCCGTGGCCGAGCCGCGCAAGGCAGTGGTCGAACAGCCGGCACGCAAAACCGTACAGCCCTCGGCGCGTGCCAAGGCCGAAGCGCAGCCCAATCTGGCGTTCGATCCCAGCGGCAGCGATTTTGAGTTGCCGCCGCTGAGCCTGCTGACCAACCCGACCGGCGTCGAGCGTCACCACCTGAGCGACGAAGCGCTGGAAGAAAATGCGCGGATGCTGGAGGCCGTTCTGGATGACTATGGCGTCAAGGGAGAGATCACCTCGGTCCGTCCCGGTCCCGTTGTCACCATGTATGAGCTGGAACCGGCACCGGGCCTCAAGGCATCCCGGGTGATTGGCCTTTCCGATGACATCGCCCGCTCGATGTCGGCGCTTTCGGCACGGGTCTCAACCGTGCCGGGCCGGACGGTGATCGGTATCGAACTGCCGAATGAGAAACGCGAAAAGGTGGTCCTGCGCGAGATCCTGTCGTCGCGGGATTTCGGCGACGGCAACCACGCGCTGCCGCTGGCATTGGGCAAAGACATCGGTGGCGATTCCATGGTCGCGAACCTCGCCAAAATGCCCCACCTGCTGATTGCCGGCACCACGGGTTCCGGTAAGTCGGTGGCGATCAACACCATGATCCTGTCGCTGCTGTATAAGCTGACGCCAGATGAATGCCGCCTGATCATGATCGATCCCAAGATGCTGGAGCTTTCCGTTTATGACGGTATCCCGCATCTGCTCTCACCCGTTGTGACCGACCCGAAGAAGGCCGTTGTGGCGCTGAAGTGGGTGGTGGGTGAGATGGAAGACCGCTACCGCAAGATGTCCAAGATGGGTGTGCGCAACATCGCCGGCTACAATGGCCGCGTTAAGGAAGCGCTGGCCAAGGGCGAGATGTTCTCGCGAACCGTGCAGACGGGTTTCGACGACGACACCGGCGAGCCGGTGTTCGAGACCGAAGAGTTTCAACCCGTTGTTCTGCCCTATATCGTTGTGATTGTTGACGAGATGGCAGACCTGATGATGGTCGCGGGCAAAGAGATCGAAGCCTGCATCCAGCGTCTTGCGCAGATGGCGCGGGCTTCGGGCATCCATCTTATCATGGCGACACAGCGCCCCTCGGTTGACGTCATCACCGGCACCATCAAGGCCAACTTCCCGACCCGGATTTCCTTCCAGGTCACCTCTAAGATCGACAGCCGCACCATTCTGGGTGAAATGGGCGCTGAACAGCTCTTGGGTATGGGGGATATGCTCTACATGGCCGGCGGCGCCAAGATCACCCGCTGCCATGGGCCGTTCTGTTCGGACGAAGAGGTCGAGGAAGTGGTCAACCACCTCAAGCAATTCGGCCCGCCGGACTATGTCGGCAGCGTTCTGGATGGTCCGGCTGACGACAAGGCTGATAACATCGATGCGGTTCTTGGACTGAACACCGGCGGCAATACCGATACCGAGGACGCTTTGTACGACACCGCAGTTGCCATCGTGGTCAAGGACCGCAAATGCTCCACCTCCTACATCCAGCGAAAATTGGCGATCGGCTATAACAAAGCCGCGCGGCTGGTTGAACAGATGGAGGACGAGGGCGTCGTGTCGGCTGCCAACCACGTGGGCAAGCGGGAAATTCTGGTTCCCGAACAATGAGCTGACGAAAATTTGCCGATGCCGGATCCGTAGGGTTCCGGCATCTTCACTTTTGCAGCAGCGTGCCTATGTTGAGGCCATGAAACGGATTGCACTCGCCTTTGCGCTGACCCTTGCTGCACCGGCCGCCTGGGCGGCTGAGCAGCTTAGCCTCAATGAGATTTCCCGTTATTTGAACGGGATTTCCACCGCCGCCTCCCCCTTCACCCAGATCAATGACGACGGCAGCCTGTCGACGGGCAAGCTTTACATGCACCGCCCGGGCCGGATGCGGTTTGAATATGACGGCAAGGGCGGCGGTACCGTGGTTGCCGGCGGCGGGGCGGTGGTGATCCACGATCCCAAATCCAACCAGCCGCCCGAGACCTACCCGCTCAAACGGACACCGCTGTCGATCATCCTGGACCGCAACGTGAATTTAGGGCGTGCAAATATGGTGGTGGGGCACAGTTTTGACGGTACCTCTACTATTGTGCGGGCACAGGACCCGGAACACCCGGACTATGGCAGTATCGAAATGATGTTCACCGGCGCGCCGGTAGAGCTGCGCAAATGGGTCATTCACGACGGTGCGGGCGGCCAGACAACCGTGATTCTGGGTGCAATGGAAACCGGCCAAAAATTGTCCTCCAGCCTGTTCACCACCAGCGGCAGATCCCGCTGAAGCAGCGGCTCCCGCGCCCGCGGCTGCACCGGCCTTGCCGGAACAGCCTGACGGCCTTGGGCCCGGCACCGGGCTGGCGCCCGGTGCGGCTCCGCCTGAATTCAGCAGTTAGGGAACATTAGTCCAGGCCTGACATGCGCTTTGGTGCAGTGTTAGGCCCAACAGCTGAGGGGGCTTCACAAAGAACGCCCCTTCGGTACCTCAGCGGAACTTACGGCAGGTTGCGAGCTGAGCCTGATAAGTCTGGGCGCGGGATTCGACTTGCCCTGCAACACGCTGCAGCCAAGGTTTGGACCGGTAGCTGCCGCGTGAGTAGCCATAATGTCCCTCGTGGTAGGCGAGGTATTGATTGCGCGCGTCATACAGTTGGATGCCGTTCTTTTCGCGGCTCTTGCGCATGTACCACCCCATGAAATCGGCCGCATCGCTGATCCGGTCGCGCTTGGCCCGACGCCGGCCGGTATCGCGCCGGTAATCATCCCAGGTTCCGTCCAGCGCCTGGCTGTAGCCGTAAGCGCTGGATTGCCGGCCGACCGGGATCACTCCCAGCAGGTACTGGTGCGGCGTGCGGGCATCGCCGCGGAACCGGCTTTCGTGATAGATCGTTGCCATCTGCACATGTACCGGGACACCCCAGCGGCGTTGGGACGCGCGGAAGGCTTTCAGGTATTCGGGCCGCTGCTGAATGATGCTGCACGCATTATCCAGATTGCGCGGCGGCGCTTTGTGCCCGCCTCCGCAAGACGCAACCGCCATGAGGAGAACGAGGGCGCTGATTATTCTGCTCATTGCCTCTGCCCATTTTTGATTTGGGTTATTTTGCGGCAAGTTTAGCGGATTGCAGCAGGTGAGGAAATCACAATTACAGAATCTGGGTCGGCAGCAGTGGCAGCAATGCAGTTGATATCAGGGTTGAGACCGCCACAAGCCCGGCCAAAGCGCTGGAATCGGCTTCAAATTTTCTGCCCGGTCAATTCCGGCGCATTGGTCAGAAAGCGCGGTGTATCCAATTCCTGCCACAGGAACAGCCCGCCAGGAAGCGTTGCCCAAACTATCGGTTCCCGGATAGCTTTGCTGCCGGCATTGCGGCCCGCCACCAGATAGTTCCCTTAGGTGGAGGACAGGATGGCTGAAACTGCAAGCATGCCAACGGCATAGTCCAATCCGGCCTCGCCGAAGGTAAACATCGACAGCGGGGCCCCAGATCGCCGGTATTGCCGAGGATGAAAGGCACCAGATAGGTGCAACGGTCCAGATGCGCTGTGCGGCAGGCCATTCCGCCTCTGCCGGCCAGCACCGGATGTCCTGCCAAGGCGGCCAGCAAAAAGGCCCCGGGCGCCCCCTTTGTCCAGCTCCGCTTTCATCAGTGCGGTGAAGATCAGGCAGGCACCGCCAGGGTCATCGCCATCCGGGTGACAAACTGCGTGCAGTACTCGAGCCTGAGTTTCACCCAAGTGTACCGGCCATGGCCGGCAGGAACACCGGGGCGGTGATTTCGAGTACTGTCAAAGCGAGGTTCACAGTCTGTTTCCCTGAAAATTTACGTCAAGAGTTGGACAATTGCTTGGCGCGCGCGCTATTTACAATGTACGGGGGCGAACATGACCATGATGAGAACACGCGCAAAATACAACCTCGGGCAGGTCGTCCGCCACCGGAAGCATCCCTTCCGCGGGGTGGTCTTTGATGTTGATCCCGAGTTCTCCAATACTGACGAATGGTATGAGGCGATCCCTGAAGACAGCCGCCCGGTAAAGGACCAGCCGTTCTACCACCTGCTGGCGGAAAACGACCAAAGCTATTATGTCGCCTACGTCTCTGAGCAAAACCTGGTGGCGGACTATTCAGGGGAGCCTATAGGCCACCCGGATGTCCCTGAAATGTTTGGTAATTTCGATGGCGGCGCCTATGCGTTGCACTATCAGCTGAACTGAGTTCCGCTGTTTCCGCCCAGCCGGAACTCCCCTTCATCAATATCCCAGTGCGCAGCCGTCTTTGCGCGGATCACTGGCGCCTTCCAGCACGCCAGAGGCATGGATCCGGATCGACTGCGCGCCGCCCAGCGGCGTGTCCGGCACCACCACGCGATGCCCCATATCCGCAAGCTTCCGGCGAACCTCAGCCGTATAGCCGCGCTCGATTTTCAGCACACCGTTATCGGCAAAGCAGCGGGGGGCATCGACAGCGGATTGCAGGTCCATGCCAAAATCAACGAGGTTGGAAACCAGCCGGGCGTGGCCGGTCGGCTGATAACCGCCGCCCATCACGCCAAAGGGCATGATCACCTCTCCGTCTTGCTGCAGCATGGCGGGGATGATCGTATGCATCGGTTGTTTTCCCGGTCCGAATTCATTCGGATGACCCGCTTCCAGGGTAAAGCCGGCGCCGCGGTTCTGCAGCAGGATACCGAATTGTTCAGACGCAATGCCCGAGCCGAAACCGTGGAAGATAGAATAGATCAGCGAGACCGCCATGCGGTCCTTGTCCACCACAGTTATATAGACCGTGTCTTTGTGCACCGCCTCGGTTAGCGGCTGCACTGCCGGCAGGGCGTGCTTGGGGTCGATCAGCGCGGCAAGCCGGGCAGCCGTTTCGGGTGCCAGCATATGCGCCAGCCGGGAGGTGTGATCCGGATCGGCCAGGAAGCGGTTGCGCGCATCATAGGCAAGCTTGGCGGCCTCCGCCTCGATATGCGCACGTTCTGCGCCAAACGGATCCATGTTAGAAATTTCAAAATGCTTGAGTATGTTCAGCAGTAAAATCGCAGTCGCACCCTGACCATTGGGCGGATGCTCGGTCAGGCCCAGGCCATTGTACTGGCCGTCAACCGGCTGTGTTGCAAAGCTGCTGGCAGCGGCGAAATCCGCCAGAGTGTGGACGCCTCCAAGCGCTGTCAGCGCTGCGGTCATATCTTCGGCCACTTCCCCGGAATAAAAGGCATCCCGCCCGTTTTTCGCGATGCGGCGCAGCACTTCGGCCTGCCCGGGTGCGCGGAACACATCGCCGCTGATGAACGGCTGGCCGTCTTTCAGGTAATGGTGCCGCGCCGCGCCTTGCAATGCCGCTGCGCCGTTGATCCAGTCGAACGCCGTGCGCGGCGCCACAGGAACGCCCTCTTCGGCATAGTGGATTGCCGGTTGCAGCAGCGCATCAATCCCAAGCCGTCCTTCGCTTTCGGCAAGGCGGCAGAACGCGTCAATCGCGCAAGGGATAGTCACCGCATCGGGGCTGCCCAGCGGAACGGATTCCAGCCCTTGTGCCCGAAGCGCAGCAGCGCTGGCCCCGGCAGGGGCGCAGCCCGATCCGTTCAGCGCCTGGATGCCCTGTCCCGGGCGGGAATGCAGAACAAAGCAATCCCCGCCGATGCCTGTCATTTGCGGCTCGCAAATCCCCAGTAAGACCGCCCCGGCCAAAGCCGCGTCCATTGCATTGCCGCCGCGTTTCAAGATGTCGACGGCGACGCTGGCAGCTAGAGGATGCGAGGTTGCACACAGGCCGTTTTGGGCCAAGACGGCTGATCGCCCCGGAAGATGAAAGTCGCGCATTTCCCTGCTCCTGCCGTCACCTTGCAAAGGCTAGGCGCACACGGCAGGAAGGCAACTCAAATCTTCAGCGGCTCTGAAGGAACGGAACGTCACCCTGGGTCAGGAATGCGGGCCAATGGAAGTATCCCCGGTGCCGCGCACTGGTGGGGGCTAGAACACGCGGTACCGGGGGAAGCTCATTTCAGCTACAGTTTACAAGTCGCATATCTATCGGGCTGAGGTGGGCCGGGATTGCGGCGCGATTATGACAAAGCGTTAAAATGCAGCAGACCCGCAACCGTACCTCTGCAAACCAGGGGCTGTTCAGACTTCAGCCGAGGGGCTGGTCACTTTGATTTCGAAGCAGAGCGATAGATTGTTGTTTCCCTCCGAACGCTCATACTGGACTTGGCTTGCCAATTCGCGGATCAGAAACCAGCCGAACCCGCCTTCGGGCATGCTTTCAACCGGAACGCTGATATCAGCAGGTTTGCCCTCCGGCAATTCTCCCTTAGCAAAGGGAACACCGGCGTCCTGGATGCTGATCCACAAACGTTCAGGACAAAGCTCAGCCCGGATCCGCACGTCTCCTGGATGAGCACTTTCATAAGCGTGCTCGACTACGTTGTTCACAGCCTCGGTCAGAGCGATTTGAACCTCATCCACACGGGCACCCGGGATCCCTAGGGACCGAAGCTGGTCTACAACCGATGAGATGCCGGAGCGGGCATTCAGGTTCGTAGCCGTGAACGAGCAGGCAAAAGTTTTTACCATCGATTTCTCGCTTTGCACTGACAGCGCATTGGTCTTCAGGAGTTTGCGCCAGCCGGAGCGATTGCGTCGCCAAGGGAACCATAAAGGTCAAAGATCGTATCCATGCGGGTCAGCCGGAACACTTTTTCGACCATGGGGGTCAGCCCGGCGAGATCCAGTTTCCGGGTGCCGCCAAGCTGCTTCATCGCGGCGACGATCGCGCCAAGCCCGCTGGAATCAATAAACTGCACTTCGGAAAGGTCCAGGATGACACGGTCCGCACCGGATTCTGTTTCCGTGCGCATGTCCTCCTTGAACTGGATGGCCATGGCGGCATCAATGCGTTCGGCATTGACTTTAACGATCTGTGCATCGTCCGTCATGGTGGTCGTCAGGCTCATTTTGATCCCCCGGGATGTAACGTCATTTGTCAGCACTCTAGACCGCAAAGCTTACTATTCTGTAGGTATTATTTTGACGATTGGAGGAAAATTGCATGAAAGATGTTGTTATCGCCGGAGCGGCCCGGACGCCGATGGGCGGGTTTCAGGGCATGTATGACGGGGTGACGGCTTCGGAACTGGGCGGTGCGGCCATCCGGGCGGCCCTCGAAGGCGCCGGTGCTGCTACTGTCGATGAGGTGCTGATGGGCTGCGTTCTGCCTGCGGGCCAGGGTCAGGCGCCGGCGCGTCAGGCCGGATTCGCCGCGGGCCTGGGCGATGAGGTGCCGGCCACGACTCTTAACAAAATGTGCGGCTCTGGCATGAAGGCGGCGATGATCGCCTTTAACCAGATCGCGCTGGGCCACGCGGATACGATGATCGCCGGCGGCATGGAGAGCATGACCAACGCGCCGTATGTGCTGCCCAAAATGCGCGGCGGCGCCCGCATCGGCCATGGCCAGGTGATTGACCATATGTTCCTGGACGGGCTGGAAGATGCCTATGACAAGGGCCGCCTGATGGGCAGTTTTGCCGAGGATTGCGCCGAGAAATTTCAGTTCACCCGCGAAGCTCAGGATGAATACGCACTGAAGTCGCTGGCCAACGCGCTGGAAGCCCAGGAAAGCGGCGCATTCAACGGGGAAATCGCGGCTGTTTCCGTAAAATCCCGCAAAGGCGAGGTGGTGACCGATGCGGATGAACAACCGAAATCGGCCCGCCCGGAAAAAATCCCGACGCTGAAACCTGCTTTCCGCAAGGGCGGCACTGTAACGGCGGCGAATGCCTCCTCCATTTCTGACGGCGCGGCAGCACTGGTTCTTGCCTCAGCCGAGGCTGCCGAGGCACAGGGATTGAAGGTCCGCGCCCGGATCCTGGGCCACACCAGCCATGCGCAGGCCCCGGGCTTGTTCACAACCGCGCCGGTTCCCGCTGCGCAAAAGCTGCTGAAAAACATTGGATGGCAGGTTGAAGACGTTGACCTGTGGGAGGTGAACGAAGCCTTTGCTGTGGTTCCGATGGCCTTTATGCATGAAATGGGCATCAGCCGCGATAAGATGAACGTGAACGGCGGCGCCTGTGCGCTGGGCCACCCGATCGGGGCGTCCGGTGCCCGGATCATGGTCACGCTTTTGAACGCGCTGGAAAAACGCGGCCTTAAGCGCGGCGTGGCGGCAATCTGCATCGGCGGCGGCGAAGGCACGGCAATTGCAATTGAGCGGGTGTGATATTCACCTTTTGAAAAAATACTCTCGGGGGTGAATTGACCGTCAGGTCAAGAGGGGGCAGACAGCCCCCTCAATGCGTTGAAGGAGAGGCGGGCATGCAGGCTGATTTCGGAACCCTTGCCAAGACCATCGCGTCGCTGACCGCTGGCGAAACGGATGAGGTTGCGCTGATGGCCACTGTCGCCTGCGAAGTGCATCACGCCGACGACCGGTTCGACTGGACCGGCTTTTACCGCGCCGTTGCACCGGAATTGCTGAAGATCGGCCCGTATCAGGGCGGGCACGGCTGTTTGCAGATCCCGTTCTCCCGCGGCGTTTGCGGCGCGGCGGCACGCACCGGAGAGGTGCAGCTGGTGGCGGATGTGGATGCCTTTCCCGGCCATATTGCCTGCGCTTCTTCCACCCGGTCGGAACTGGTATTGCCGGTTTGGAATGCCGCAGGCGCGCTGATCGGGGTTTTCGATATCGACAGCGACCAGCCGGACGCCTTTACTCAGGAAGATGCTGAGCAGCTGGCAGTAATCCTGCGGCAGGTCTTCAGCCGCAACTGATTCGCGCTTGCAGGGGCTTAGCCCCTCGGCCTTGCGGCCTCACCCCAGGGTATTTTCACCCAGAAAGAAGCAGCCCGGTGCCTGAAGGCGCTGGGTTTTTTCTTGGTTCGCGGCCAGTGCATGAAAAAAGGCTTGGAAATTTCACGATCCCAAGGCATCGTGAAAAACGAGAGCATTTTTTCACGAGCGGGGAGAGAGCCGGTGAACGATCAAACCCTGGCAGCGGCGACACTGGGGGCGGACATCCGGGCCTTGCGCAAGGCGCGCGGGCTGACGCTGTCGGATATCGCGGCGATGCTGAACCGCTCGGTTGGCTGGCTCAGCCAGGTTGAGCGGGACATGTCCGAACCTTCGATTTCCGACCTGCGCCAGATTGCCGAGGCCCTGGGTGTGCCGATGTCGATGCTGTTTGCCCATACCGGCGCTCCGGCGGATGAGCATGGCTATATTGTTCGCGCAGGCTCGCGCCGTCCGATGGGCTCGGGCGAGGAAGGGCTGATCGAAGAGCTGCTGTCGCCCGACTTGACGGATGATTTCGAGATGGTGCATTCCACCTTCCGCCCGAAATCAAGCATGCAGACACCGGCCCACCGGCCGACGCAAGAGGTTGGCTATGTGATCTCGGGTAAGCTGGATTTGCTGATCGGGGGCCGCAGCTTCACCGTTGGCCCGGGCGACAGCTTCAGGATCAAGCATGAACCTTATCAGTGGTCGAATCCCTATGACGTACCCGCAGTGGCCGTCTGGGTGATTGCACCGCCGGTGTATTAGGAGGTCTCGATGATCAAGGGATCCTGCCTCTGCGGTGATATCCGCTTTGATACCGCAGCACAGCCCAAAGGCGCGTCCATGTGCCATTGCAGCCAGTGCCGCAAGCAGTCGGGCGGCATCTGGTCTTCGGCCTATGTGCGCGACCAAGACCTCAATATCACCGGTCCGGTCAGCTGGTTTGAAGCCAGCGCAGCGGCCAAGCGCGGCAGCTGCCCGCGCTGCGGCTCCTTCCTGTTTTGGAAGGCGCATGACGAAGACACCACAATTTTCGCTTTGGGCGCTGTCGACGGGAACACCGGTCTCAGCGTCGAAAAGCACATCTTTGCCGCCTCCAAGGGCGACTACTACGAGATTGCGGACGGCGTGCCGCAGAAGGACTGAGACTAGGGAGCGAACATGTCTGATTTTCCAACCAAGGCCCGCGTGGTCATCATCGGCGGCGGTGTCATCGGCGCCTCGTCGCTTTATCATCTGGCCAAGAAGGGCTGGACCGATTGTGTGCTTTTGGAGAAGAACGAGCTGACCGCCGGTTCGACCTGGCATGCGGCGGGCAATGTGCCGACCTTCTCGACCTCCTGGGCGATCATGAACATGCAGCGGTATTCGACCGAACTGTATGCGCGGCTGGGTGACGAAGTTGATTACCCGATGAATTATCACCAGTCCGGCTCGATCCGCCTGGGCCATACCAAGGAGCGGATCCAGGAATTCGAGCGCGCCTGTTCGATGGGCCGTTACCAGGGTATCGAGATGGAGATGTGGACCCCGGAACAGGCCAAGGAAAACTACCCGTTCCTGGAGACCCACGACCTGGAAGGTGTGCTGTGGGATCCCTCCGATGGCGACATCGACCCGGCACAGCTGACCCAGGCGTTGGCCAAGGGCGCGCGTGACATGGGCCAGAAGATCATCCGTTTCTGCCCGGCAACCGGTGTCACGCAACAGGAAGACAAGACCTGGATCGTGCACACCGAAAAGGGCGACATCGAATGTGACTATGTGGTGAACGCCGCTGGCTATTACGCACAGCGTATTGGTGAGTGGTTCAAGCCATACGGCGGCCGCACCGTGCCAATGATGGTGATGTCGCACCAGTATCTGCTGACCGAGCAGATCCCCGAGGTGGAAGCCTGGAGCAAGGAACACGGCAAGAAGCTGCCGCTGATCCGCGACGTGGACGTGTCCTATTACCTGCGTCAGGAAAAGAACGGCTACAATCTTGGTCCCTATGAGCCGAACTGCAAGGGGGAGTGGCTGACCGAGGACAATCAGATGCCGGACGACTTCTCGTTCCAGCTGTGGTCGGACGATCTGGACCGGATCGAGGATATCGTGACCGACGCGATGGAGCGGGTGCCGCTGATGGCGTCCTCCGGCGTCAGCAGCGTGATCAACGGCCCGATCCCCTATGCGCCCGACGGCCTGCCGCTGATCGGCCCGATGCCGGGTGTCGACAACGCATTTGAGGCCTGCGTCTTCACCTTTGGCATTGCCCAGGGCGGCGGCGCCGGCAAGGTGCTGGCGGAATGGATCGTTGACGGCCAGACTGAATGGGACATGTGGGCGGTCGATCCGCGCCGCTACACCGACTACACCGACCAGGATTACTGCGATCAGAAAGGCATGGAAGTCTACGGTAATGAATACGCCATGCACTTCCCGCAGCACGAATGGCCGGCCGCGCGCGGTAAGAAGGTCAGCCAGGTGCACGGGAAGATCAAGGAACTGGGTGGCCAGATGGGTGTCTACAACGGCTGGGAGCGCGCCAACTGGTTTGCCAAAGAGGGTGATGACACCTCTGAAGAAGCCACTCACACCTGGGGCCGCTCCGGCCCGTGGCAGCAGCGGATCAAGGAAGAATGCGAAGCCGTGCGTGACGGCGTCGGTGTTCTGGATCTGCCGGGCTTCTCGCGCTTCAATCTGGATGGCGAAGGCGCCGCGGAATTCCTGCGCGGCCTGGTGACCGGCGGGTTGCCCAAGGTCGGCCGGATGAACCTGGTCTATGTCTCGGACGACCGCGGCCGGATCCTGACCGAGATGTCCTGTATTCGTCATGGTGAAGACCACTTCACCATGATCACCGCAGGCTCGGCCCAGTGGCATGACTTCGAGATCCTGCGCAAGGCGCTGCCCGCAGGCCTGACCCTGACCGACCGCACCACCGATTTTGCGACGATGATTGTCACCGGTCCGAAGTCGCGGGAACTGTTTGCGGGCATCTCTGACGCCGACCTGTCGCTGGGCTGGCTGACCCATCAGGAGGCCACGGTCGCGGGTAAACCTGCCTTCCTGGCGCGCGTATCTTATGCCGGCGAACTCGGCTGGGAAGTACACTGCGCCAACGCGCATCAGGCCGGGATCTATGCGGCGCTGATCGAAGGCGGCGCCAAACCGTTTGGCATGTATGCGCTGAACTCCTTGCGGATCGAAAAGGGCTATCGCACCTGGAAGGGTGACCTCAGCACCGATTACTCGCTGCTCGAAGGCGGGCTGGAGCGCTTTGTCAAACTCGACAAGCCGCAGGATTTCCCGGGCAAGGCCGCAATCCAAAGCGAAAAGCAGCAGGGCGTGAAAAAGTCCTTTGTCACCATGATCGTCGAAGCCGGCGATGCGGATGCGCCTTACATGTCCTGCATCTCCAAGGATGGCGAGATCGTGGGCGAGACCACGAGCGGAGACTGGGGCTATCGCGTGGGCGCCTCCATCGCGCTGGGCATGGTGCGCAGCGAACTGGCCGTGCCGGGCACCGAGCTGGAGGTAGAGATCTACGGGCAGAAATGCCGTGCCGTGGTTCAAAAAGATGAACCGCTGTGGGATCCGGCCAACGAGCGCCTGCGCGCCTGATCAAATGGCATCAGCCCGGACCGCAATGATCCGGGCTGGTACTTAATAAAAGACAGCCTGCGCCGCCGGATCGTTTCCTGTATCCTGGCGGCGTAAGGCAACCCGCACAAAGGACTGTTTGCTATGGCTGAGATCACGCTTCTGGATGGCTCGATCGGGCAGGAGGTTGTCAAACGGTCCGGCGACCGCGCAACCCCTTTGTGGTCCACTGCGGTGATGGTTGACCGGCCCGGGGTGGTCGGCGCCATCCATGCCGATTACTTTGCCGCAGGCGCCACGATTGCCACAACAAACACCTATGCGGTGCTGCGCGACCGGCTGCAGCGCGCCGGTCTGGAAGATCATTTCACAGAGCTTCTGAACAAAGCCGCCGCGCAAGCGGCAACCGCGCGGGACACCCATGGATCGGGCCGTGTCGCGGCAGCGCTTGGTCCGTTGATCGCATCTTACCGGCCTGACATTTGCCCGCCGCCTGATGAGGCGAAACCAGTCTATGCAGAACTGGTCAAACTGCTGGAGCCTTCGGCGGATCTGTTCCTGATCGAAACCGTCGCCTCGCTGGAACATGCCAAAGGCGCGCTGCTGGGGTGTGCGGGGACGGACAAACCGGTCTGGCTGGCGGCCTCTGTTTCAGACGAGGACGGCACCTTGCTGCGCTCGGGTGAGCCGCTTGCCGCGCTGGCCCCGCTGGTTGAGGAATTCCAGCCCGATGCGGTTCTGCTCAACTGTTCCCGGCCCGAAGTCATCGGCGAGGGTTTGGAGATCGTCAAAGCTTTTGGCAAACCTTACGGGGCCTATGCCAACGGTTTCACCCGGATATCTGAGGGCTTCCTGAAGGACGCCCCCACCGTGGATGCGCTGGAACAGCGTCAGGACCTGGGGCCAGTGGCCTATGCGGAATTTGCCATGGGTTGGGTTGCGCAAGGGGCCACCATCACCGGCGGCTGCTGCGAGGTTGGCCCGGAACACATCGCCGAACTGGCCCGGCAGCTGCGCGCGGCCGGGCATCGGATCGTCTGACATCGTCTGACAGGGGGATCAGCATGGCAACGCAGGACAATCTCAAAACCGCGGATCCGGCCCGTGTCTGGAGTATCGACATTATTGTCAGCGAAGGATTTGTGCTGACGGAAATGTCGGCTGTGGTCGAAGTGCTGCGGATCGCCAACCGGGTGCTGGCGCAGCCGCCTTTCAAATGGACCATGCGGTCCCTGCAGGGCGGGCGCGTCGGCTGCAAGGCGGGCCTCAGTGTTGATACCGAACCTTTTGCGGTTAAGCCTGCTGCGGATTTTGCCTTCTTCCTTGGCAACTCGGATCCGGACCACCCCGGTCTCAGCCTGGGCCGGGTGATTTCCAGCTACACCTCGCGCGGCGGCAAGGTCTATCTGCTGGCCGAGGCTGCGGCCCGCTACATCCGCGATCAGGGCGGCGCGGCCGGCCGCTTGACGACGCATTGGGAAAACTCCGCGCTGCTGCGCGAACGTATGGGGCTGAACGATTCCAGCCATGCGCTGGCCAGCGAAGACGGGCTGGTGGTGACCTGCGCCGGCATGGGGTCCACCGTGGATATCGTGCTGGCGCTGGTCGGGCGGCTGACCTCGGCCGCGGCGCAGATGACCGTTGCCAACATTATGCTGCACGAGCAGGTGCGCGACTTCTCCTCGCTGCAGCCCTTTGCCGGCGCCAAGCCGACGATCACCGGCGACAGCGACCTGGATCACTGCATCCGCATCATGCAGGACAATATCGAGGAACCGGTGCCGATCAGCGAAATCGTGGATGAGCTTGGCATTTCCACCCGCTCGCTGGAGCGCAAGTTCAAGACCTTCCTCGGCACCACGCCCAACGGGTTCTACCGCGAAATGCGCCTTTCCAAGGCCAACAATCTGTTGCTGAACACCACCATGAGCGTGCGGGAGATCGGTCTTGCTTGCGGCTTTCCGAATGGCTTCTCCTCGCTCTACAAAAGCTTCTTCGGCATCACCCCCTTTACCCTGCGCAAGCGCCGCCGGCTGGGGGAGGACGGTTCCGGAAATATCCTCAAAGCCGGAGAATAGCGAGGGAAGCTTGGCGTTTTTGATGCATTTTACGCCGCCTTTTCATGGTAATCAGACGCAAACACTGACTGTGGAGCGATGATATGAGCGATCTTCCCAACAAGGCCCGCGTGGTTATTATCGGCGGCGGCGTGATCGGCTGCTCGGTGGCCTATCACCTGACCAAACTGGGCTGGAAAGATGTGGTGCTGCTGGAGCGCAAGCAGCTGACCTCCGGCACCACTTGGCACGCCGCGGGTCTGATCGCCCAGCTGCGCGCCACTGCCAACATGACCAAGCTGGCCAAATACAGCCAGGAGCTTTATGGCGCGCTGGAAGAGGAAACCGGCGTCGCCACCGGCTTCAAGCGCTGCGGCTCGATCACCGTTGCCCTGACCGAAGAACGCAAGGAAGAGATATTCCGCCAGGCCGCCATGGCGCGCGCATTCGGTGTCGAGGTTGAGGAAATCTCCCCCGAGGAAGTGAAAACCCGCTATGAGCACCTGAATGTCGGCGATGTTACTGCCGGCGTGTGGCTGCCGAAAGACGGGCAGGGGGATCCGGCCAACATCGCGCTGGCCCTGGCCAAAGGCGCCCGCCAGCGCGGCGCGCTAGTTAAGGAACGGATCAAGGTCACCGGCATCTCCAAGGACGGCCGCCGCGTCACCGGCGTCGATTGGGCCAGTGACGACGGCCAGTCCCAGGGCCATATCGAGGCGGACATGGTGGTGAACTGCGCAGGCATGTGGGGGCATGAGGTTGGCCGCATGGCGGGCGTCAACGTGCCGCTGCATGCTTGCGAGCATTTCTACATCGTGACCGAAGGCATCACCGGTCTGACCCAGATGCCGGTGCTGCGGGTGCCTGACGAATGTGCCTACTACAAGGAAGACGCGGGAAAAATCCTGCTCGGCGCGTTTGAACCGAACGCCAAACCCTGGGCGATGAACGGCATCCCGGACACGTTCGAATTCGACCAGCTGCCCGAGGATTTCGACCACTTCGAGCCGATCCTGGAAGCGGCCTGCAACCGGATGCCGATGCTGGCCGAGGCCGGCATCCACACCTTCTTTAACGGTCCGGAATCCTTTACCCCGGATGATGCCTATCACCTGGGCCTGGCGCCCGAGATGGACAATTTCTGGGTCGCGGCTGGCTTCAACTCAATCGGCATCCAGTCGGCGGGCGGCGCAGGTATGGCGCTGGCGCAGTGGATGGAAGACGGCCAGAAACCGTTCGACCTTGGCGACGTGGACATCTCCCGCATGCACCCGTTCCAGGGCAACAAGCACTACCTGTATGAGCGCTCGAAAGAGACCCTGGGTCTTCTGTACGCCGACCATTATCCCTACCGTCAAAAGGCCACCGCCCGCGGCGTGCGCCGCACCCCGTTCCACCATCACTTGCTGCAGCATGGCGCGGTGATGGGCGAAATCGGCGGCTGGGAGCGTGCCAATTGGTTCGCCAATGAAGGCCAGGAGCGCGAATACCAGTACAGCTGGAAGCGCCAGAACTGGTTTGAGAATTCGGCAGCTGAGCACAAGGCTGTCCGCGAAAACGTCGGCATGTACGACATGTCCTCCTTTGGCAAGATCCGCGTCGAAGGTCCGGATGCCGAAACTTTCTTGAACTACATCTGCGGCGCCAACCTGTCGGTGCCTGCGGGCAAAATCGTCTATACCCAGTTCCTGAACGCCCGCGGCGGGATTGAGGCCGATGTGACCGTCACTCGCCTGTCGGAGACCGCCTATCTGGTGGTGACCCCGGCGGTGACCCGTCTGGCCGACCAGACCTGGATGATGCGCCATCTGGGCGACCACCGGGTGGTGATCACTGATGTGACCGCAGGCGAAGGCGTGCTGGCGGTGATGGGGCCAAACGCCCGCAAACTGCTGCAGAAAGTCTCGCCCAACGATTTTTCCAACGAGGTGAACCCCTTTGGCACTGCGCAGGAGATTGAACTGGGCATGGGGCTCGCCCGTGTGCACCGCGTGACCTATGTGGGTGAACTTGGCTGGGAAATCTATGTCGGTGCCGACATGGCGGGTCACGCATTTGAGACGCTGTACGAGGCAGGCCAGGACATGGGGCTGAAGCTTTGCGGCATGCATATGATGGACAGCTGCCGGATCGAGAAGGGCTTCCGCCACTTCGGCCACGACATCACCTGCGAGGACAATGTGATCGACGCAGGCCTGGGCTTTGCGGTGAAGACCGACAAGGACGACTTCATCGGCAAGGCAGCAGTGCTGGAGCGTAAGGAGAGCGGCCCGAAAAACCGTATGGTTCAGTTCAAACTGACCGATGCCGAGCCGCTGCTGTTCCACAACGAGCCGATCATCCGTGACGGCAAATATGTGGGCTACCTCAGCTCCGGCAGCTACGGCCATACCCTGGGTGCTGCCATCGGCATGGGTTACGTGCCGTGCGAAGGCGAAAAGGCTGCCGATGTGCTGGCCTCCACCTACGAGATCGACGTTTGCGGTGTGAAAGTGAAGGCCGAGGCGTCGCTGAAGCCGATGTATGATCCGAAATCGGAGCGGGTGAAGGCCTAAGCCGCCTCTCCAAAGGTTTAACCTGTTCCGTATGACGCCCCGGTCCAAGCGCCGGGGCGTTTTCCGTAGGTGTCCCCACGGGGACAACCTGAGTTTTGCAGCTCTGTCCCCGCGGGGACAATTCCGGGTTCTGCTGCAACGTTTCTTCCGGTTTCGCGGCCCAGCTGCCCACCGCCTCTTGACCCCGCCGGGAATCCCTTGGAGAAATCCACAAAAGCCTTGTACGGCAGGGGTAAACAGGTAGGTTGCTTGTCCCGGCCAGTGACATGGGGCCAGACGGAGAGGATTTGGGACATGAAGATCAGCATCGAACGCGGCACGCTTCTCAAGGCTGTGGCTCAGGCACAGTCGGTGGTCGAGCGCCGCAACACCATTCCGATTCTGGCGAATGTGCTGATCGAAGCCGAAGGCGACAGTGTCCAGTTCCGCGCCACCGATCTGGATATCGAGGTGGTCGACAAGGCCCCCGCCCAGGTGGAACGCGCCGGGGCAACCACCGTGGCCGCCACCACCCTGCACGAGATTGTCCGCAAGCTGCCTGACGGCGCGCTGGTCACACTGAGCGCCGACGCCGCAACCGGGCGCCTGACCGTTGAGGCCGGCCGCTCCAACTTCTCGCTGGCGACCCTGCCGCGCGAGGATTTCCCGGTGATGGCTTCGTCGGAATACCACTCGAACTTCGCAGCCAAGGCCGCAGTGCTGCGCCGCCTGTTCGACAAGTCGAAATTTGCAATCTCGACCGAGGAGACCCGCTATTACCTGAACGGTGTCTATCTGCATGTGTCATCGGGCGATGGCGGCAAGGTTCTGCGCGCCGTGGCCACCGACGGCCACCGCCTGGCCCGCATCGACGCCGAGCTGCCGCTGGGCGCCGAGGACATGCCGGGCGTGATTGTGCCGCGCAAGACCGTGGGTGAGCTGCGCAAACTGCTGGACGACGATGACATGGACATCGCGGTGTCGGTCTCGGAAACCAAGGTGCGCTTTGCCACCCCGAACATCACCCTGACCTCCAAAGTGATCGACGGCACCTTCCCGGACTACACCCGGGTGATCCCGGCCGGCAACACCCGCCGTCTGGAAGTGGATGCCTCCGAGTTCGCCCAGGCCGTGGACCGGGTTGCAACCGTGTCGTCCGAACGTTCCCGCGCGGTGAAGCTGCAGCTGGAAGAGGACCGTCTGATCCTGTCGGTCAATGCGCCTGACAGCGGTGCCGCAGAAGAAGAGCTGGCGGTGGCCTATAACGACGAACGCCTGGAAATCGGATTTAATGCCAAGTACTTGCTGGAAATTGCCAACCAGGTAGACCGCGAAAACGCTGTGTTTATGTTCAACTCCTCCGGCGATCCGACCCTGATGCGCGAAGGCAGCGATCAAAGCGCTGTTTACGTCGTGATGCCGATGCGTGTCTGAAGCGCCTGACGGCGCTGCCTCCCCTGCCGGGCGGCGGGACGCGAGTATTTTTGGAAAGATGAAACGGGAGCGCGCCGCGTGCTGGCCCTGACTGCCCTGACCTTGTCCCATTTCCGCTCGCATTTGCGGGCGGAATTGCGTTTGGACGGGCGTCCGGTCGCCATCCACGGCAATAACGGGGCGGGCAAGACCAATATCCTGGAAGCCGTGTCGCTGTTCTCGCCCGGCCGGGGCCTGCGCCGGGCCAGTGCGGCAGAGATGGCACGCCAGCCCGAAGCGCTGGGGTGGAAACTGAAGGCTGAGCTGCGGGCACCCTCGCAGGCCTATGAGGTGGAAACCTGGTCCGAAGGCGGCAGTGCCCGGCAGGTGAAAATCGACAATAAGCCCGCCAGCCAGATCGCGCTGGGCCAGGTGGCGCGGGTGGTCTGGCTGATCCCGGCGATGGACCGGTTGTGGATTGAAGCGGCAGAAGGCCGCCGGCGCTTTCTGGACCGGATCGCGCTGAGCTTTGAACCCGCCCATGCCGAGGCCTCGCTGGCCTATGAAAAGGCGATGCGCGAGCGCAACCGGTTGTTGAAGGAGCAGGTGCGCGATGCCGCATGGTACCGGGTGCTGGAAGAGCGGATGGCCGCCTCCGGGCACCGGATCCATGCGGCACGCGTGCAAGCGGTGGAACTGCTGCAGATTGCCCAGGCCGAGGCCGGAACCGTATTTCCCGCGGCTGAGCTGGAGCTGCTGCAATCCGAAGGCAGTATGCCGTCCACCGAGGCGGATTTCAAAGAGGCGCTGGAGGAAAGCCGGTTCCGGGATCTGGCGGCGGGCCGGACCCTTGTCGGGCCGCACAGAACCGATTTGATCGGCACCTACCAGGCTAAGGGCATCCCGGCCAAGGACTGTTCGACCGGTGAGCAGAAAGCGCTGCTGGTGTCGCTGATCCTGGCCAACGCACGGGCACTTTCGCAGCGCGAGGGCGCGCCGCCGATCCTGCTTTTGGATGAGGTTGCCGCGCATCTGGATGCTGGCCGCCGTGCGGTCCTTTATGACGAGATCTGCACTCTGGGAACCCAGGCCTGGATGACGGGCACCGGGCCGGAGCTGTTTGGCGAGCTGGCAGGCCGTGCCCAGATGCTGGAAGTCTCTGACAGCGGCAGCGGGTCGGAGGTGACGCAAAAATGACTGTCACCGCTTGGGATCTGTCGCTTTATGCAGGGGCGCTGCTGATCTTGTTCCTGACGCCCGGCCCGGTCTGGCTGGCGCTGATGGCGCGCTCGGTGTCCGGCGGGTTTCCGGCGGCCTGGCCGTTGGCGCTGGGGGTTGCCTGCGGCGATATTCTGTGGCCGCTGGTGGCGGTGGGCGGCATGTCCTGGGTGGTTTCCGAATTCACCGGCATCATGACCTTGTTGCGCTGGCTGGCCTGCCTGATGTTCCTCGGCATGGGCGGGCTGCTGATCCGTCACGCGGGTGAAGCGGTTCAGGAAAGCCGCGCCCTCACCCGGCCGGGCGTCTGGGCCGGGTTCATGGCGGGAATTGCTGTGATCCTGGGCAATCCCAAGGCAATCCTGTTCTACATGGGCGTTCTGCCCGGTTTCTTTGATCTGTCAGGCACAACCTGGCCAGATGTTGCCGCCATTGTGGTGCTGTCTTTTGCGGTTCCGCTGGCAGGGAACCTTGCGTTGGCAGGGATGGTGCACCGGGTCCGGCGGGCGATTGCTTCGCCCCGGATCCTGCGGCGCATCAACCTGGTATCCGGCGGGCTGCTGATCTGTGTGGGGCTGGCGATCCCGTTCCTTTAGGCGGATGGTTGCAACCAGGCCTGCAAGTAAGGTTCCAGCGTCTGGGCCGGGCGCGCTGCAGTCTCATGCTCAATGCAGAACCACAAGCCCAGCACATGGTTCAGAAACGCCTGGATGCCTTCCGCCAGCAATTCCGGCGGCTGGTTCCGGCGAACCCTGCCCGCCGCCTGCATGTCCTGCAGCCAGCCTGTCAGCAAGGCGACCTGCCGGGTGAAGCTTGCAGTGACAACTTCATCCGGCTCATCCGCAGTGGTGCCTGAATAGCGCAGCAGCAGATCGAAAATCACCCGGTCCTGCGCGACGTAATCAAGATGCGGTGCAAGCCGGGCGGTCAGATCCGCTACATCTGCCGGCGCGCCTGCGGCCTCCATCCCGTCAAGCAACCGTGTCACTTCCTCCCCGATCAGGACGGCCAGCAGCCCGTCCTTGTCCTTGAAATGGGAAAACAGGGTGCCTTTGGCAACACCGGCCCGGGCAACCACATCTTCAACCCGCAAACCGCTATAGCCCTGTTCCTGGACAATGACGGTTGCGGTGCTGAGCAGTTTTGCGCGGGTTTCCAGCCGCCGCTTTTGTGGAGCGCGTGTCATGCCTCATCCTCACGGGTTCGTTATTGACCGCGGTCACTTTTATAATTGACCACGGTCACTTTTTATTTCAATAAAGTGACCGTGGTCAACTTAACTCATGGAGAATGACATGTCTGCCCGGAAAATACTGATCTTGAACGGCCACCCGGCTGAGAACACTTTTACGCAGGCGCTTTGCAAAGCCTACGCATCTGCAGCAGAAGGTGCGGGGCACGATGTGCGCCTGCACAAGCTGTCGCAGCTGGAGTTCGACGCAGATTTCGGCCAGGCCGGGTTTTCCGGAGCTAAGCAACTGGAGCCGCAGATCGAAGCAGTGCTTGCGGACTTTGAATGGGCAGAGCATGTGGTCCTTGCCTTTCCGCTGTGGTGGGGCGGGATGCCGGGGAAACTGAAGGGGTTGTTTGACCGGATTCTGCTTCCCGGCCGCACGTTTGACCCGCGCATTGTGACCGATGGCCTGCCGAAACCGCTGTTGGCCGGAAAATCGGGCCGGGTGATGGTGGCGTCGGACACGCCGCCTGACTTGATGGAGCAGTTCTACGGCAATGCAGCGCATGTTCAGGTGGAGCGGCAGATAATGAATTTCGTGGGGATTGATCCGGTAGAGACCTGCCATTTCGGCGCATTGCAAGGATCAAGTGCGGAGGAGCGCGCAGCCTGGCTGAGCACCGCGTCGGAGCTTGGCGCCTTAGCAGCATAATCGTCTGATACAGCCCTGAAAAAAGGGGGCTTGCGCGTGACAATCCCGGCCAGACTCCGTATAAAATCCTGAAGCAAAGACAGGAAGATGTGAATGTCCGGAAACGAGCAGGCCCCCGCAGAATATGGCGCGGATTCCATCAAGGTTCTCAAAGGGTTGGAGGCGGTTCGAAAACGCCCCGGCATGTATATCGGGGACACCGACGATGGCTCGGGCCTGCACCACATGGTGTATGAGGTCGTGGACAACGGCATCGACGAGGCGCTGGCAGGCCACGCGGACCACGTGACGGTGAAAATTCACGCCGATTCCAGCGTATCCGTCAGCGACAACGGCCGCGGCATTCCGGTGGGTATCCACGAGGAAGAAGGCGTTTCCGCGGCCGAGGTCATCATGACCCAGCTGCATGCCGGCGGTAAGTTCGACAGCAACTCCTACAAAGTTTCCGGCGGCCTGCACGGTGTGGGTGTTTCGGTGGTGAACGCGCTGTCTGACTGGCTGGAACTGCGCGTCTGGCGCGACGGCAAGGAACACATTGCCCGGTTTGAGCGCGGTGATACAGCCAAGCATCTGGAGGTGGTCGGCGATTGCGGCGACCGGACCGGCACCGAAGTGCGCTTCATGGCCTCGACGGATACGTTTTCCAACCTCGAATATGTCTTTGAAACGTTGGAAAAGCGCTTGCGGGAACTGGCTTTTCTGAACTCCGGCGTGCGCATCATCCTGATCGACGAACGCCCGGCGGAACGGCTGGAAGTGGAGCTGTTCTATGACGGCGGCGTCAAGGAATTCGTCAAATACCTGGACCGCCACAAGACCCCGGTGATGGAAACTCCGGTTTATATCATCGGTGAAAAGGACGAAATCGTTGTCGAAATCGCCATGTGGTGGAATGACAGCTATCATGAAACTGTGCTGCCCTTTACCAACAACATCCCGCAGCGCGATGGCGGCACCCATGTTGCAGGCTTCCGCGGCGCGTTGACCCGCACGATCAACAACTACGCGCAGGTTTCGGGCATCGCGAAGAAGGAAAAGATCTCCTTTACTGGTGATGACGCCCGCGAGGGGCTGACCTGTGTTTTGTCGGTGAAAGTGCCGGATCCGAAATTCTCCAGCCAGACCAAGGACAAGCTGGTGTCATCCGAGGTGCGCCCGGTGGTCGAGAGCCTGGTCGGGGAAAAACTGGCAGAGTGGTTTGAGGAAAACCCCGGCCAGGCCAAGCAAATCGTTGGCAAAATTGTCGAGGCCGCTTTGGCCCGCGAGGCCGCCCGCAAAGCGCGCGAACTGACCCGCCGCAAAACTGCTATGGACGTGAATTATCTGGCTGGCAAGCTGAAGGATTGCTCTGAAAAAGACCCGTCCAAAACCGAAGTCTTCCTGGTCGAGGGGGACTCGGCCGGCGGTTCCGCCCAGACAGGCCGGGACCGGAGGACCCAGGCAATCCTGCCCCTGCGCGGCAAGATCCTGAACGTTGAACGGGCACGCTTTGACCGGATGCTGGGAAGCCAGGAGATCGGCAACCTGGTGATGGCATTGGGCACCGGTATTGGCCGGGACGAATTTAAGATTGAAAAGCTGCGCTACCACAAGATTGTCATCATGACCGATGCGGACGTGGACGGCGCCCATATCCGGACATTGCTCCTGACCTTCTTCTACCGGCAGATGCCGGAGCTGATCGAGGGCGGCTATCTCTACATTGCGCAGCCGCCATTGTATAAGGTCGCGCGCGGCAAATCCGAGGTTTACCTCAAGGATCAGGCGGCGCTGGATGATTATCTGATCAACCAAGGTGTCGACGGCGCGTTGCTGAAACTCGGTAACGGCTCCGAGATGGCCGGTGCCGACCTTACCCGCGTGGTCGACGAGGCGCGCCAGCTCAAACGTGTGCTGGATGCTTTCCCGACCCATTACCCGCGCCACATCCTGGAGCAAGCCGCAGTGGCCGGTGCCTTTGTGCCCGGTGCGGTGGATTCCAACCTGCAGGGCGTGGCCGACAAGGTCGCGGCGCGGCTGGACGCCATTGCCCTGGAATATGAGCGCGGCTGGCAGGGCCGGATCACCCAGGATCACGGCATCCGCCTGGCCCGCATCCTGCGCGGAGTCGAGGAAGTGCGTACCCTGGACGGCCCGATGCTGCGCTCCGGCGAGGCGCGCAAGACCGGCAGCTTCACCCAAAGCCTGCAGGAAGTCTACGGCACCGCCTCTCAGCTGATCCGCCGCGACCGCAGCCAGATTATTCACGGTCCGCTGGATCTATTGAAGGCGATCCTTGATGAAGGCGAAAAGGGTCTCTCGCTGCAGCGCTACAAAGGCCTGGGCGAGATGAACCCGGACCAGCTGTGGGAGACGACCCTGGACCCGGACGCCCGGACACTGCTGCAAGTGCGGGTCGACGATATGATCGAGGCGGATGATCTGTTCACCAAGCTGATGGGCGATGTTGTCGAACCCCGTCGCGAGTTTATCCAAAAGAACGCGCTTAGCGTCGAAAACCTGGATTTCTGATCAGGTGTAGGATCGCGCATATTCGTGCGCGATCCTCATAAGTTTGCGCGATTTGCCCAAAGGATTGCGCGGCGGCGGCGCGGAGCGTCGCACATTTCAGTCGATCCATGCCTCCAGGGGAAGAGCGTTGAGCTCTTTGCGCACATTGCGCCACCGTGGCATTTCCCGGTCGAGAACGGCAGTGAACCTCTGATCGTGCCGAGGCGAAATCAGGTGAGCGAGCTCGTGCAAGATCACATAGTCGATCATGCCCTCAGGCTTTTTCACGAGCGAAGAGTTCAACCAGATGATCCGTTTTTCGGCGTTGCAGCTGCCCCATTTCGTTTTCATGGGGCGGATGCCCCACCAATCTGGATGCGCTCCCAGCCGTGCGGTCCAGGCGTCGAACCTCGGAAGCGCCCAGTCACGAAGACGGTTCTTCATCCAAGAGGCCATCCAGCGTTCCCGTTGAACGGTATCTGTCGCGAAAGGAACCTTGAGGATCAGTCGGTCGGACCCGGATCGCACGATACGATGGACCTGCTTGTCCCACTCCTCAACTTCGAGCCGAAGCGGACGACCAAAATAGAAATGCGTTTCGCCTGAGACATACTTCCGAACTGGCTGACGAGGCTGGCCCAGGAACTGAGCCTGCTTCCTGCGAATCCAGGACATTCTCGTTAGCACGGCGACGCGAATGGCTTCGCCACTTACCCGTTCGGGGGCTGCAACCCGCACTCTGCCGGCGGGAGGGTAGCACCCTATATGCAGGTTCTTGATGTTCTTGCGGACGATTTCAACATCAACGCCGCCGATCTCAGCGATCTCAATACTCATTCTGGTTCTTCAAGATCTCGAAGATCCGCTCCCTTTTCGCGATGTCGTCGAAGAATGGCTCCAAACTACGGCGGACCTTTCGTTCCTTCATGGCGTTGCCCCGCCACCCATAAGGCGCTGTGTCTCGGACAACTTGGTCGACCTTGATCGCCAAATCCTCATCGCTGTCGAGATTGTCATAGAGTGCCTTCTTCCCCGCCGTCGACATGCTCTCCGGATACACATTGCCATGGCCGGCTTTCGCCTGCGTTACCATCTCTTTGATGCGCTCAAGATACTCGGCGTATTCGATGGCGTCGTTTCGCCTCTGGATTACGAGGTCGGAAAGCAAATCGGACATCTTCTCGTAGAAGCGAGGGTTGACCGGGGTTTCTTCGATGATGAGCTTTCGGACATTGTTCTCGATCGCTTCCGCAATGTTCTCGCGTTTGCGCTTTGAAGCTGCCGGAAGTTCATCTTCCATCGCAGCACCCTTGCTCTCGACAAGGTCAATCAAGCTGATGTCATCCAGGTGCGATACGACCTCCGAATCCTCTGCCCGGATGTAGTTGTCGATCAGGTGCCTCATGGCGGGCTCGTAGAGCTTCATATCGACAGCATCGCCACTGTGCAGCCGAACGGCATCACGGATTCCGATGGCGTATTCGACTTCCTTTCGGCACTCGGCAAGCTCCAGATCATTGAAACCCGAACCTGCGGGTTCGGCTGCGACATTGGCGTAGGCGCGCGCGAAGCTGCCTGCGATTTTATAGAGAGCTTGCCGGCGCCGCGCTTTTTCTTCCGCGTCCGGATCAGTGTCGATCCCATCCGGGCTGGAGAAATACGCGTAGATTTCGTCGTCTGTTTTCGGCTGTTCCACACGGTCCATGAGGCCGAGCCAAGCATCCCGTGCGGCTCGCAAGTCCAGATCTGCTTGCTCTGAACGATCGGTTATCAGCCCGTCGACATCCTCTTTATCGAAGGCATCGAAAGCTTCGGAGGTATAGTCATCAACTGCGCTCTCGATGTTCCGGAAAAGGTCCTTGTAGTCGACGATGTAGCCGAAGTCCTTGTCGTCACCGTCCAGCCGGTTCACGCGGCAGATGGCTTGAAATAGCCCATGGTCGCGCATCTGCTTGTCGATGTAGATGTAGGTAGCGGTAGGCGCGTCAAAGCCGGTCAGGAGGCGGCTGACGACGATCAGGAGCTTCATCCGCCCCGGCTCTTTTTTGAAGAGCCTCAGGGCCTCCTCTTCGTAATCCTCCTCCGATGTTTCGCCCAGTAGGTCGGTATAGACGCGGTGGACATATTGCTTGTCGGTTTCGCCCATCCCGGTCTCTTCCCCGGTCAGCTCGGGGGCGGCACGCTTGTAGGAGGTGACGATCGCACACTTGTCGGCGAGGGCAGACCCGCACTTCCGGAAGATCTCGAAGAACTTACAGGCTTCAGGAATAGAACCCGCGACGAGCATGGCATTCCCCATGTTCGCCTGAAGGCGCGGCTTCATCTCCATGTCCACCATGATGTCCTTGGCGATCTCTTCAAGCCGGTCGCGGCTCGACAGAACGCGCTGCAAGGTGCCCCAGCGCTGCTTCAGCGTGGCCTTCGCGACGGGCGTCAGGCCTTTCGTCTTCGCCTCGAACCAAGCGTCGATCTTCTCAGGCGCGCTGATCCTCTGGTCGATATCTCTGGCTTCGTAGCGGAGGTCGAGCACCACGCCGTCTTCGACGGCCTCATCAAACCGGTATGGCTTGCCGATGTAGGGCCCGAAGGTCTCCAGCGAAGTGCCCTTGTCCGACCGAAGCAGAGGCGTGCCGGTGAAGCCGATGAACATCGCCTCGGGCAGGATCTTCCGCATGGCCTTGGCAAGTTTTCCGGACTGCGTGCGGTGGGCCTCGTCGATGAAGACGAAGAACTCGCCGACAGGCGCCCCTATATTGGCGGTCTGGATATCGGAGATCAGCGACTCCATTTCGTTCTCTTCCCGCTTGCCAAACTTGTGGACGAGCGAGCAGATGACACGATCCTTCGGATCGGCGAGAGCAGCCATGAGGTCGTTGCCGCTGCGGGCGCGGCGCACCTTGTCGCCGGTGTTGCCGAACACCTCTTCGATCTGGCCGTCCAGCTCCTTGCGGTCGGTCACAACCAGGATACGACCGTCGGGAAAGGCTTCCCGTATCCAGCGCGCCAGCATCACCATGATGAGGCTTTTGCCGGACCCTTGGGTCTGCCAGATGATGCCCCCCTCCTTGGCTCTCACGCGCTCCTGAGCGGCCTTCACTGCGAAATACTGGTTGGGGCGGGCGATCTTCTTGATACCGCCGTCAAACAGCGTGAAGTCGTGGATCAACTCAAGGAACCGCGCGGGGGCGATCATCAGGGTCACATCGCGGTCAAGGCGGGCAGAGATGTCACTCTCCTCCTTCCAGGCCAGCCAGTAAGGCTGAGGAGTCTGGATCGGGGCGTAGCGCAGCCCCTCGCTGTCATTCCCGGAAAATGTGATCTGAACGGTGGTGAAGAAATGGCGGATGAACTCCGGTCGCTGGTTGTCGAGGGTCTGGCGGATGCCTTCGCCCACACCAACGGTGGATTTTTTCAACTCCACCACGCCGAGCGCGATGCCGTTGACATAGAGCACCAGGTCCGGCCGCTTGTTCCAGGCCTTCGGGTCCTTGCCCTTGATGGCGACCTCTTCGGCGACGCCCAGGTCGTTTGCGGCTGGATCGGTCCAGTCGACAAAGCGGACGGTGACCGGGGCCTCGCCCGGCCCCGGGGTGACGGGGACGCCGTAGCGGAGCATCTCGTAGAAACTCTGGTTCGCCTCATAGAGCTTCGTGCCCTCCATCCGCGCCTCGCGTTTCAGCAGGGTGATGGCCTGGGCCGCCACCTCGGGTGTATAGCCACGGGACAGGAGCCAAGGGCGCAGCAGCTCCTCCTCGATGTTGGCGTTGCCGTCACGTTTTTGCCAATCGCCGAGGTAGCGCCAGCCAAGGCCGCCGGTGGCATCCGTCTGCTTGTCCGAGAGCAGGTCGATCACCCGGGTCTGCGCCCTGCGTTCCGCCTCGCCGATGGTGCTCATGTCCCTGCCTCCACTCTAAAATCACTTTTTGAAAAATGTCGTCAGACCAGCCTGATCCGACCGGTCAAAAGGTTTTGCATCATGCCCTCCTTCACCTGCCGCGCTTTTTCGAGCCGGGTTTCGAGAGCTTGGATTTCGGCGTCCATGTCGTTCAAGACGTCGGCAATTGCCTGCTGTTCATCGGTGTCTTGCGGAATGACCAAGGTCATCCCTGCCAACTGCTGGCCGTTGATGCCCGGTTGTCCACTGCGCGCAGAGTTTTCCCCAATCCATGTCCAGTAGGCGTCTGTTTGCATGAACTGAAACAGATAAGCGGAGACGATTTCGATTGTCGCAGGGGCCAATTTGATAAGGAAACCGGCGTAAACCGTTCGCTCCCTCGGGCCAGTATACCGGTGTGACTTGCCAGTGCTTGCGCCGGTTCGCGCGACAACGATTTCATCGGGCTCGAGAAAGTAGTGCGCGGCAGCGGGGTGCAAGACCTCCGCTCGCCCGTCTTGGCGCAATTGACCATGCTCGTTGATGTCAGTGATACGCAGATAGTCGTATCCACCTGACCCAAGTGCGCAGGCGGCCGAATTGATCCCATAGGAAGGCGCGCTCTTGAGTAGTTTGCGGAGGTTGGTCTCCACCCATTCACCCGAGAACCCCGGAAGGCGGCGCATGGCGGTCAGGAGGTCCTGCATCGCGCCCTGCTTGATGAGCCGCTTCTTGGCGATCAGCCGCTCCAGCCCCTCGATCAGCGCATCCGCATCAGAAAGCGCCTCGGCGATGGCTTCCTGTTCTGCGCGGCTCTCCGGAACTGGTAAAAGAAATCTTTCGACATCGCCGCAGTTGAGCCCTGGCTGAGCTCCACCTTTTACATAGCTTGAAACATTCGTTGCGCCGACTTGGCTTCGCAACATGTGAAAAACGAAGTCAGGGTGGGCCCTTTTCTCGTCGATCGCTACTCGCGCAGTGGTCTGAGTAAGATTTGCACCATTTAACCAAGCGGGAACTTTCGCTACCTCGCCGGTGCTTGCCCCCACGATTGTGATGATCAAATCGCCAGTTGCGACACGGGCATTTCTATAGCGCCGTTCCACTGCGTCCGAGACACGAAAGAACTCCGAAGAGTCTACCCAGCCTCGCGAGTAATCTTGGCCTCTAATCAGAAAGCGGCCATTTGGATCAAACTTCCCTGGTTGCACGATACCATACCGAATTCCACGGTCGGGATCGACAAGCGATGCCAAGTTCTCGAGATTCCAGTTATTGGGAATGAATCCGACTTCACTTTTTTTGAAGGGACTACTCAACACCGTGCCATCCATCAGACCTCAAGCCCCATGTTCGCCAGATGATCCATCACTGTGAGAGACAGTGATTGTGTGGCATCCGCCAGATCTGAAAGCGTCTGTCCATATCGCTCCGTAAGCACTCGAACGCGAGCCGTCATATGCTCGGTCCGCGCCTCGATCTCAGCCTCGATCAGCTCGGCGACGTCAGTCAGCCATTTGTCATCCACGACCAGAGACCGGATCTCTTCGTCGGTCAGCTCAGGGTATTTCTCCAGGATCGCCTTTGTCAGGGCTGCTTCAGCCGCCGTGACCAACTTCTTCGCATCTTTCTCCTGTTTCAGGAGCTTATTAGCGCGGGTGAGAAGGGCATCCTCTTCCGGGTCCGGCTGACCATACCGGCGGCGGTCCTTGATGGAAGCTGCCGTCAGCTTCCCGGAGCTGGACAGGGCAAACTCAAGGAGGCCGCCCTCCACAGCATGCTCCTCGACAAGCTCGGCAAGCTCAGCCCCCAGCTCATCGACCTTCGCCTGGCGTATGTCGAGCGTCTTCTGCATCTCCGGAAAGAAGCGGGCGACCACCAGCTTCGGCGGGATCACATCGGCGACGAGCCTTTGACCATTTACGGTCAGATCAGCCTCTTCCAGCCACTTGGTCTTCTTGCCGTCCTCGGATTTCTCATGCCGCGCGATGCGCAACTCCTTCGCCGCATCCCAGCCGTCGTGCGCAATGATGAAAACATCGTCCTGCATGGTGTCGGCCCAGTAGGACATGAGCCGCTGATAGGCCTCGTATGGGTCGATCAGCGGCGCCCCGGTGAAGCGGTTCAGCATGTCCTCAGCAATCGTGTGGATCAGCGCCTTGGGTTTGTCGCCCATCTGGATGCCGTCCAGAAGCGGAGCATTTTGCCCGGCCCACCCATCCAGGATCGCATGCACCCGGTCCCTGAAGGCCGCGAACTCGGGATGGTTGCGGATGGTCGTGCGGACCTCCTCCGGCTCGACCAGCGGGTCAGAGTAGCCATCGCGCGGGTTCGGTCCGAAGAGCGTGGCGCGGACGCCCGGCATGACCTCCCAGAACTCTGACAGCAGGTCGATGTCCCGGTTCGGAACGCCGCCCTTCAGGTGGGCTTCGATGTCCTGGAGATCTTCCGGATCGGAGCCGTCGATGTAGCGCGGGATGTTCAGGTTGAAGTCGTTGCGCACGATCTCTTCGTAGGGGACGAGACGAGAATAACCGGCAATCTCGGCCTGCTTGGTGTAGGCGTCGGTGATCTTGTGGATGTCCCGCTCTCGCAGACGGTTCTTGTTTCCGTCCTTGATGAAGCCCTTGGAGGCGTCGATCATGAAGACCGGCCGCTCGACGCTGGCCTGAGACTTATCGAGCACGATGATCGAGGCGGGGATGCCGGTGCCGTAGAAGAGGTTCGTAGGCAGGCCGATGATCGCCTTGATATAGCCGCGCTTGAGGATCTTCTCGCGCAGTTCGGCTTCCTTGTTGCCGCGGAAGAGGACACCATGAGGCAGGATGACCGCGCCCGAACCGGTGGCCTTCATGGACGCAAGGATGTGCAGCAGGAACGCGAAGTCGCCGTTCTTTTCGGGCGGCATGCCGAGCTCGAAGCGTCCGAACTTGGTGTCGTTCGTTAGGCCGGAGCCCCACGCCTTGGCAGAGAACGGCGGGTTGGCGACGACGAAGTCGAAAGTCTGGATTTCGGTCTCGGATGCTTTGAACTGGGGCTCACCGATGACATCCCCTTGGGCGATCTCTGCATCCTCCCGCCCGTGCATGATCATGTTCATCTTGGCAAGGCCGCGGGTCGTGATGTCGAACTCCTGCCCGTAGATCGTCAGGGGGACATCGGCGGCGTCGGCCGCCTTCAGAAGCAGGGAGCCGGACCCGCATGTCGGGTCGTAGACGGTCTGCTGGGGGCTGTTCGCACGGTTTACCCCTGCGACGGCAGCCACTATTCGCGAGACTTCGGCGGGGGTATAGAACTGCCCCTTGCTCTTGCCGGACTCCGTTGCGAAGTTCCGCATCAGGTATTCGTAGGCATCACCCAGGATATCGTCGCCGTCGGCCCGGTTTCGGCTGAAGTTAAGCTCGTCCCGGCTGAAAATGTTGATCAGCGCGGTGAGGGTCGTGACCATCTTGGCCCCGCGCCCGAACTTCTCGGTGTCGTTGAAATAGGCGCGGTCGATGACATTCTTGAGGTCGTTGGCCTCTGCGATTCCTGCGATGGCAATGTCGATCCGCTCACCGATATCCTTGGTGCCGCGAAGCTTCCGGATGTCCTCGAAGGAGCAGCCGTCGGGGACCTCGATGAGAGCATCCGGCTTCCCGACCCGATCCGAGACATACTTCAGGAAGAGGAGCGTAAGTATGTAATCCTTATAGAGAGACGCATCCATGCCGCCGCGGAGCTGGTCGCAGCTGTCCCATAGGGAGCGGTAGATGTCGCTTTTCTTGATAGCCATTTATTGCCTTGGTTTGTTGGCGCCGGGCGGGGCCGGACGAACTGTGATTTCGGGCACTATGAACCGAGCCGGAGCTTACCTGCAAGGCGACGCCGAATGCATTATCAACTCCAGCGACGACCCAACTATTCTTCATTCGGGTTTCAGTCACTGGACTACTTATCTTCCGGTATGGCGGAAAGCGGCTGTTCGCTGCACACGGCACCCACGGCGGCTATGGTGCCTGCGCGTTGCGTCAGTTGCCGAGGCATTTACGCGCGTCACCGGATCTCTCATCTTCAGTGATGCCGAGGACCCCGGTGCACTGCTTCCCAACCCTGGATCGCCGGAAACTGGATTTTTCCGGCTCTGTCACGATGACGGGCTGGTGACGCCATCGGGATAATGCATGGCAATCGGGACATTGTTTCCGATCGCGCAGGCCGATGTCGCCGCCGCCATCGGCCGACGGGATGGGCACGTTATCAGCCCCACCTCCGCTCGCGCCGCGAGTCGGTGGTCCAGCAACAAGTTACGGCTCTTACGGCTTCTGCGCGCAGTATGGCAACGCCCGGCAGGGCGGCTTCGTCCTGACGCCAGCGGAACCGCTGCGGTCAAAGCTTGCGACCAACTACCGAGCCATGCGAGAAGAAGTTCTTCGAAAAACCCATGGAGTTCAAAACGATGGTGGAGGAGATCGCCGACTTGGAGGCGGGAATTAGCGTCGAGACGCATTCATGACCGGGGGGCTGCCACCGGACCTCAAGGAGCTTTCGAAAAAGCGGATCGTAGTCCTCAGTCTCGATGAGGCCGACGCGACCGCACTTGATAAGAGTCGGCGAGGCGGTCGTCGGTTCTCGAAGAATTTTCCGCATGATGAGGTCGGTGAAGTCGCAAAGAATGCGCTCGCCATCATTCTGACCGAGAACGCGCCGACTCTGGCGGTCGGATTGATTAGCTCGAAGAGCGCCACGTCGACCTTTGAAACCCGCGTGGTGTTCGATCATGTGAAGTCGGTTGTCGGACCGCGCTATAATCGCCTTCTCAACGCTATTAATGCTCCTTCCCTGCGTCGAAGGCGCGATGACATGCGGGATCTCGAGCCTGGGCTTCATAGTTTCTCGCCCAAGTTGGGCTTGGCGTTCCTCATGCAGCTCGCCGCGTCAGAAGAGGCCCTTGGCGCTCTCAGGAGCATCGCGACGCTCATACAAAGACCGGGGCGGATCACCGATGCCCGCGCGCTACAGGACGACGCGGTCCGCTTGGCAATCAAGGCCTTTGGTGGCTCGAACGAAGCATCCCATCTTGCGCTGAACGAGGGCGGCGCGACGGCTCTCGGCACAGTGCGACTGCTCGAAGATGCCGTAATAGAGCACGATGCGCGCTCGATCTCAGGCCTTCGGCTCGCCGACAGCGACCTGACTGGGCGTGCGAGGTTTGAGGGGCGGGATCGCGCCCTCGAGGTTCTGACCGCAAACAAGAGGCCGCTCGAAGAGCTGTTCGGGGTCGATCTGATCTATCTGAACCGTCGGCGCGGCTCGATAGTCATGGTGCAATATAAGATGCTTGAGCGAGGGACATCGCGGAAGCGATCCGTGAAGTCCGGATCGTCCACCGTCCAGGTCGATGATGGCCACGATTGGCTGTTGCGGGTCGATGAGCAGCTTGAAGACGAGATTGCGCGGATGAAGCGCTTTGATCGTGATATGTCGCCAAGCGGGCCCTACCGTTTGAACGCCGGTGCCTTTTTTTTGAAGTTCATGCGCCGGAACGCCGAGGCCAAGTCTGCTGGTTTTTTGGTCAGTCTCGACCATTTCGAGAGGCTACGTGCCGAAAACAAGCTCGCAGGTCCGAGGGGCGGCATACGGCTCAGCTACCGCGAACTCGACGGCCACTATCTGCGGTCGGGAGGGTTCGCCGAACTTGTGCAGTCCGGCTATGTCGGAACGCGCGGTGCGACGACCGCGCATCTGCAAGCCCTAATCGAGCGCACACTATCCGGCGGACATGCTGCTGTCGTCGCGATCGAGTCCGCGCTGACGTCACCCGCTTAGCATAACATTCGCGGTTCTTCCGGGCCGCTGCCGTCTTCGCGTCGCTCGCACACTGTGAACCAGCATCGAAAACTGACGCCGTGGGGGGGTGATCGGCGCCCGAAATTGACCGTTTCCGTTCGTCGTCGAGAGCTGCTATTCACCGGGCTTCCGCTCTATTCCGCATAGCTGAGGTCCGCAAAATGACCGATGCTGCGCGCAGCCGCCGATGACCGCTTTCAGCACACCGCAGGCAGCCCTGGCGGGGCCCGTAGCCACGACGAGTTCGTATGCAGGTCGGGCAGTGAGCCGACGTCCGCTGCGCCAATCATGAATGACCGCGGTGCGCAGGAAGCGGGCTTTGCCAAGTTGCGAAACGTCGGCGGCCAACCAGTTGCACCTGGATCAGAGACGACCTTCATGATTTTCGCGGCGAGGTCAGGATCGGGCCCGTCTTCTGGAACTCCGAGAAGACAGAGAACTTCCTTTGCTCTTCCTGTCTTACAGCTGTATCCAGGGTTGAATTCGATCCCACACAAGCATTAGAGCTACTCATATGGGTCTGCCGAGCTGGATTATAACGTTGAATTGGTCACTCTGGATTACAGTGGTCGGCACCCTTGCATCAATTATCAGTATGATCGTTGCCATCGCTCAGGCTAAAAAAGCGTATGCATCAAGCCAAAATGCGAAGGCAGCGATGGCTACAGTACAATTAGCAGCTGTGGCGGAGCGCTTAAAAACAGCACAAGAACACATCCGAGATGTGTCTCCCGATAAAGTCTCCCTTCGGGGATACAAGTTTGCGCCTAAAATAGACTCGATGCGACAGGAGTTTGATACAGCCCTAAGCGCTTTGCCAAAAGTTGGAGTGGGGAGCCGAGGGCGAGAGCTATTAGTTGCGGCGCAGGGCCATCTTAACAGCTACCATTCCTCCTTACCCGCAGAACCGAACAGTTCGGAGTGGCAAAACCTTCAAATCTTTGTTCAAGATGCTATTTCTGAGCTAAAATCGAAAGCTATCAGAACTGGTGAGCAACAATGACCGAAGCCGAAATCATCGAAGCCATCGAAAAGCTGCGCTACCATGTGAAGCTCCTTGGCGAGTCTATCGACTTCGACAAGCATCCTGTCGAAGCCCTCATACTTGGGAATGATTGGGGCCCAGCTGATATCAGTCAGGCTCATGATATTTTTGAGGACTGGGATAAGCGCCTCGAACAAGGCGGTACGATGAACAGCGGATCGTTTGAGCGTGATTTCGACGAAAAACTTGGAGTAAGCTATCAAGGGTTGAAATTAATTATTTTGGCCTTCTATAAAAACGATCAATGGACCAACGTGTGTGAGGCTTACGTTGATAGTTTTGGAAAAAGCCCGTCAGTGGAACTCAAAATGATCGCGCGGCGGGAGCGTTGATGCCGCAGTCAAATGACGGTGGCGGTGTAACTCTACATTGGTAGCATCATCTGTCAGGATCTTAATTTAATGATGGCTGCTTTCGCGGTAGCTTGACTGAATGCGCTGCGGCAAAAACTTACCGTCACCGGCAACAATTATTGTTTAGAAAAAAGATGCGTAGGGCCGGTTCGCAGTCTCTCCAAGGTGGGCTCTATTTGACGGCAACCCTGTTCCATCAAATCTACTACTCACATGGACCGAGGAGAAGGTCTGGTTCCCTCGCCGCGAGCATGAGATCCGGCTGATGCAGCGCCAAGGACGCGTGCTGTGGAAGGCTGAGGACCGGCCGTTCGCGGCGTGCGTTTCGAGTGGCAGGTCCGGGCCGTCAATCCCACCCTCTGCGAATGTCAGTGCGGTTGCACACTGGGCAATGCACGGCGTTGGTCGGTCGACTTTCGCGGCGGGCCTCCCGGCGCTCGTCTTCGTCAAGCACCTCTGTTTCGAAGCGGTGGCCGCAGTTTTTGCAACGGAAACGGATGCGCTCAGTCATAGGTGATGCCCGCGTTGCCGATAAACTCGTTCCAGAGCGCCTCCGCCGCTTGCTCTGGCGTCAGCCGCTTATCGGCGTTGCCGAAGATGTTCATTGTCTGGATCAGGAACTGCTCGTAGTCGTCCGACGAGATATTAAACCCGCCGTTCGCGGTATTGTCACCAGCGTTTTCGTTGAACGAATAGTAGACGTCACCCAGGGAAACGTGCGAGTTGCGGCAATGTACTGTGATGTGGGCCGTCCCGTTCCGCTTCCCGGCGTTCACGACCGTCGCTCCGAAGGAGGTCGCTCCTCTATCTGCGAAGCGGCCACGCAATCCGTCAATTGAGTCAATCTCCTCGGTCGCGCGTTGGAAGTAATCCTTGATGATGGCGAACGCAGCATCGCGGAAGTCGCCTCGGTCGATCTCGTCAAACTCCCGTTTCGCACGATAGCGTGCCGTCGCTGGTCGCGGGGCTACTGGTTCAGGCGAGGCCTTACCTATGGGCGCAGGTGCGTTTTCCGCTTCGATGATCCGGCGCAATTCCTGCACCACATTAAGGTAGGCCGTATTCGGGTTGGCCCATCCGCTGATCGCTTTTCCGTCAGTGGGCACCGCCTTGAGCAGGCGCAATTCACCCATTGCCTTCCAGTCGCACTCCTCCACGATGATAGGCACCACGCGGGCACTCCCGGCTGCATGGCGTTCAAGCGCCCGTTTCATTTCGCGCTCTACACAGTAATCAGACGCGATGAAGTCTGGGCTGATCATGAGCAGGAATAGGTTGGCTGCTTCCATTTCCCGTTCGATCTCGGCGTCGAGTTCGCTGCCAGCCAAGATGTCGCGGTCATACCACGTTTCAATTTGTCCATCCCTTGTAAGGTTCTTGAGATGTACGTGCAGCCGGTCAAGCGCGGCTTTGTCATGGTGGGAATAGGAAATGAATGCCCGCATTAGCTTACCTCGAAAATGTTGCTCGTTTGTTCGCATTGTAGTCATGTCTCTGATAAGCCGCAACAGCTGCAAGTGTTTGTTCGTGCCGTCAAAGCGTCGTTCGAATTTCACATCTTGTAGGTGGGGCGCCAACGGCTGCTTTGGAGTAGCGGCAACGTACTGTTCCCAGTCTGCCAATGTCCGGAATGGGCCGTTTATACCAGCGCATCTCTTCGTCATGGCCCCAATTCTGCGTCGTATCCGAGGTCGGTTGTGAGCCCTTTCTACCATTCGATTGACGCGCGATCGTGCCGACGATATGAAGTATTTCATGGAAATCACTACGATCATCGCAATGACTTGGTGGCTGGCCTCCTGACAAGGTGGCCGGATGACCAAACGTATTCCGAGGCCGCCGCATGGGCGGCCTTTTGTTTTCCAAGCTTCCCGATGCGCGGCCTCTCGTTTCATGAGAAGACGCAAATGAACAGACAGACCATTCTGACAGGCGACCGCACCACGGGGCCGCTTCACATCGGGCACTACGCAGGCTCACTTGCAAACCGACTGCGCTACCAGGACAGCCATGAACAATTCCTTCTGCTGGCCGATAATCAGGCCCTGACCGACAACGCACATGATCCAGAGAAAGTGTGGCGCAGCGTGATCGAGGTCGCGCTGGATTATCTGGCCGTCGGCATTGATCCCGGTCGAACGGTCATCTGCCTTCAATCGCATCTTCCGGCGCTGGCCGAGCTGTCGATGCTCTACCTGAACTTTGTCACGGTCGCGCGGCTTGAACGGAACCCGACGATCAAGGATGAAATCCGCGCGCGCGGGTTCGGACGCGATATTCCCGCCGGATTTCTCTGTTATCCGGCGGCACAGGCGGCGGACATCACCGCCTTCAAGGCGACTGTCGTTCCGGTCGGCGAGGATCAGGCCCCGCTGATCGAGCAAACGAACGAGATCGTGCGTCGCATCAACGCAACGGCAGGTCGCGCCGTGTTACCCGAGGCTCGGGCGATCATCCCCAGGGCGGGCCGGTTGCCCGGTATCGACGGTAAGGCCAAGATGTCGAAATCCGGTGGCAACGCCATTGCGCTGTCTGCGTCGTCCGAGGAGATCCGAAATGCTGTCAGGGCGATGTTCACCGATCCGAACCACCTGCGTGTCGAAGACCCGGGCTGCATCGAGGGCAATGTCGTCTTTACTTATCTCGACGCCTTCGATCAGGACCAGGACGGGCTTGCCGAACTCAAGACACAGTATCAGCGCGGCGGGCTTGGCGATAGCAAGATCAAGGCGCGTCTGGAAGGCATTCTCCAGGACCTTCTTTCCCCAATTCGTGAGCGCAGGGCGCAGCTCTCCGAAAACCGGGGATACGTTCTTGAGGTAATCAAAGAGGGCACGGAACGGGCGCGTGAGCGCACCGAGGCGACAAAGCGTGAGGTGGTGAATGCCTTGGGTTTGTTCCAGATGTAAGTGAGCGGCGTCGGACGATCCGGATCAAGGTCCGTTTCGTCCGGCACTGTTTGAGTTCGCATGTCGTACGATCTCGCGGGAGCAGCGAATGTCCCCTCTGACGGGTCGCACCACAGCGCCCGGTTACTGTGGCGAGTGACCGCAATGGGCCGTCTGCACTTTGACGGGGCAGAAGGCCATATGGCCAGCATCCAGCAGGCGAGGGGCATCCAGTTTGCGATGAACAGGCAGTAGTGCGCTAAACAGGCAAGGGATGGATCACGGCGTGTGGGCGGCCTGCCTCCGCCCAAAGGAAAGCCAGCGTGATCGGTGGGCGGAAAAGCCGTGGGTCGGCTGCTCCGGGGGCAGCCAGCGGGGGGAGCCGTTGTCGTCAATGCTGTTCGTGCAAATGCTCCGAGATCACGACGGCCCACCCCTCAGCTTCCGGATCGGCCAGTTATCCTTTGCGGTCGTGAATCGTGTGAACGTGCAGCCCCTGGATCGCGAGGTTCACCGTTTCGGATAGCAGAGACGGCGGGAACCCTGAGTAATCAAATGGCGCGCGATGAACTGAAGGACGTTCGACCACATTCTGCGGTGACTACTTTTTGACGATTGCAAAGAGAAGTGAGCGAATTTTGACAGCGGTGACCCATTTTTACGGGCGGTTCTTCCGTGCCGGACGGCAGCTGCCCCACCGCGCCGGCGGACAGGCCGAGAAATCACATGATCCGAATGTTGAGGGCTGGAAAGCAGTTTTTTCCTCGCCCACATGTTCCAGACCTCGGAAAGAGCCATCAAAACAGAGACGAGTTTTTTGGGTGTTTCGACATCACCGAATTGTTGGAACCGTAAGGTGCAATATGTTATCATCGCTCATAGTTCCGTAAGTGATTGAAATATGAGGGAAAAATGATCTGCGTATCGCGCAGCCCGCGCGGTCGATGGCAAGGGGTTTTGAAGCCACGAAATTGGCAGGATGACCCTGGCCCCAAGAACTGACCAGGTAAACTTGTCAAATCAAAGGGGCCAGATCCTATTCGAGAGTGACCTTCACCCAAACTCTTATTTAGCGCTTCTACCGCAGCATCAGGTTCGTCTTCCCGGTGCTCCCGGGCCGCGGCCCCAATCGCAGGTTGTTGATGGAGGAGATCAGCACCGAGTTTGGGCTTCATCTCCTCTGAGCCCTTCGCCCGTGAGTATCGGAGATGACGCCGATGCGCTCTCCGCGAGGTGGCAGGCAGAGGGTCCGCCCCGGGAAAGTTGCTGTCTGACATCGCCAATTGTCCTGGATGCAGTTCATTATTTGTTCGTATGTCTGACAAGACGGCCGAATGCGAACGGCTGCATCAAGCCGAGAGGACACTGGCTCCAATCTCTCATGCCTTCGTCCGGGAGTTGTGATGCGGCTGGCGGTCTTCGATACCGAGTTCGATATCCGTAGAGATGCGGCCCTTCGCCTTCGCGAAAGCATCTTTGAACGCATCTTCGCTATCGATCTGCTTGTCCGAGATAAGTAGTGCCAGATGACCCCCGCACGCATCAACGTAGCGCTCGATCGACTCGAGGCTCGGCACCGGCCCGGACAGGGCTTCCAGCCTTGCAATCATCGATTGCGTCATTCCGGCTGCCGCAGCCACTTCGTCCTGTGTCAGTCCCCGCGCATCGCGCAGAGCGCGTAGCCTCACAGCGATCCCGCGCTTACGGACGTTCTTGGCTTGGTGCTCCGCGAGCTCCGGGCGCGCACGGCAAAGCTCGCTTCGAAGGGACGGGCATTTCTCAGTCATGACGAGGACCTCCAGCATGGAAACCCAGTATAGCACATTTGCTATGCTCTTCAGAGAGGCATTTCACTGACTCGCACCAACGGATTTGGCCAAATCCACTTCATCCTGAAGCGTCTGCATCGCATGGAGTTCTCTTTGCTGGGCTGCCTCGAAGCAGCGAAATCTTCGCTGGATTCAGTCGACGATTCTTTTCTCTGACCGAATCACGTCCGCTTCCTTCACCGAACGCGCTTTTCCTCGAATAGCCCTATAGGACTAATTCTTTTTGTCAGGAATTTGGCGGCCCGAAACGAAAATTCGCTCAAATCCCTGTGTCGGCCCCGGCATGCAAGAAAAGAATCAATTAAAAACAGTGCCTTGAAAGATTCTTGATCTCGAGCCGGCCTATCAGTTTTTCGATGCCACCGGGTCGCCCCACTCTTCTCGCAGGAAATTAAGACCCAAGAAAAGGTCCAAGGGATGCAGCTCGAAAACATCACTGACAATGATCCCGCTCGCACGATCTACAAGCGTGGCTTGCAAAAGAAGGTGAACCGTCAAGCCTCTCGCAAGGCGACGGGTATCGTCGACACTGAGAGCCTCGGTGAATCCATCTTACTTGTGGCAGCAGAGGTCGACCCGAGGGTTCGCCGGATCGTCCCCCAACCGGTCACCTTTGACCTGAATACTGGCGAAGCTTACCCGACGAAGGCCGCACTGACAGAAGCACTTCACGGGACGCGCTATAAGCCCTGGGTCTACACACCAGACTTCCTGTTCGAGCTTGTGAGCGGCCGAAGCGTTTTCGTCGAAGGGAAGCACAGCCGGTGGCTTCGCAGCAATCCCGAGTTCGGCCGCGTGCCCGTGGCCATGGAAGAACTCGGCCATCGGCTGGTTGTGGTGCCAGAGACAATATTCACCCGGGCGCATCACCGTAATCTCCGAACTCTCCGAGCACTTCCGGACCGGCAGCTGGATACTGCAAGGCGTGCGTGGATCAAAGCGCAGTTCCCATGCAGCTTGTCGTTTGGCCATGCGCAACGGGCTTTCGGTGTGACGCGTTCGGAGGTCTATGCAGCACTTTTCGAAGGGCTCCTCGCAACGGACCTTTCGCTCGCTCCCTTCGCTGATCGGACGACGTTCGTCCGCGTCAATGGCGCTGTAGCACACCTTGAGGTTCTGCCGCTATGAACCAGCTACAAGCATATGACGGCCGTCATCTCCGGAACGGCGAGACCCTCTACCGGGTGATTGGGCGCGTCCAGGGGAAGCCGGCCGTGGTCCTTGATCTGAACGGGTCGCAAACCTCTATTCCTCTTGAGGATTTTCATCGGCAGATTGCACTCGGAAATGTGTCAGAGGGCCAAGAGCCGGTGTTCTGTGACCGGATTATGACCGACGAGGAGACGTCGGAAGCAGCTTACCGCAAGCGCATCCTTGAATTGGTTGACCGCTACCAAGAATTGGGCCTCACGTGGAATGAGATAAGGAGCGCAATCGGCATCGAGTTACAGAAAGATTCGCGTTTCGCTTCGCGTGCTTCAAAGCTCCCTGCTGTCCGCACGATCCAGAAGTATCGGACAGAATACTGTGCGATGGGCAGGCTTGCCTTGGTAGATAAGCGAGATCAGTCCGGAAATTACACGGTCCGCTACGACGATATCTTTCTCGAGGTCGTCCTTGATCTTCTTGAGGAATCATATCTCGCATCGGATCGCATGACGATGACGGACCTGGTTCGGCAAGCGCAGATCAAGTATCTGAAGCGTTTCTCTGAAGATCGGCCAGACGAAGAGCCTGGAAACCGCGGTCGAAAGGCTGTGGAATCGATACTTGAAAGCTACATTCCTCATTCTGACGTCATCAAAAAGCGCCGCGGAAAAAGGGCTGCGCGAAAGGCCCTGCTCCAGGCTGGCAGCTTTCAGAAAATTGATCACGCCTACGATCGGCTTGAGGTCGATTCCACGCAGGCCGATATTTTCGTGATCTACGATGGCAAGCTGATCAGGCCATGGGTTACGCTGGTGGTAGATGCGGCGACCGGTTTCATCGTCGGACTTGTGGTTTCTCTGGAGAACCCCACCGGGCTGACCACCGCAACCACGCTCTACGAGGCCATGACAGGCAATGATGAAGCATTTTTTGATCGCTTCGGCATCACGAACCGGGTGCTTGTGGCAGGCCATCCCTTGACCGTTGTGGCGGACCAAGGCTCCGAGAACTCGGGCAGCATTATCAATCGCCTTCTATCGATGACCGCCATCGAGCTGCAAAAGAACATTCCAGGACATCCCGAGAAGAAACCGTTCGTCGAACGCGCCATGTCGACCCTCAAGACGTTCGTGACGAAGCTCGACGGCGCCACGCAAACCCGGGAAATGTCTACCAAGGATCGCTATGAGCGGGCAAAGGCGGAGGCATGCTGGACCTTCGACGAGTTCGTTCAGAAGGTTCAAGTCTGGCGTTACGACGTATATGGTGGCCTGCCGCGCCGACGTGTGCAATCGCCGCTGAAGCGCCGCGAAAGCCCGATCGAAAGCTGGCAGCGCCTGTCAGCGGAAGCCTACGTTCCCGAGCCGCCCAGTAAACAACATCTTGCGCAGCTGTTCTTCCACCACGTGGAGAAGAGAACCGTCCACAATTACGGAATCGAAGTGGGATACGTTCAGTATTCCGCTTGGGAGCTGCGGGAGCTGAAGAAAAATACGAAGGGCAAACTGGAGGTCGAGGTCCGCATCAATCCGGCCGACATCCGAGAGGTAATCGTGTCTCATCCAAAATCTGGCGAGGCATTTTACGTTCCATGCAAAGACCCCGACATGCCCGCGATTTCCGTCGCGGAACGGGACCGTATCCTTGCCCTCAATCGGCGTGATCCAGACGATTATCTTCCTGCATCTGAGGTCCTCGCGGCCCTGGTGGCGGGTAAGCACCACAAGCCATCTAAGGCAACGACCAAGGCGCGCAAAGACCGCCATGCGGTTCAGCGTAAGCGTCGCGATGCCGAGATCACCGAGCGCAGTAGCGGCTCGAGCGGCCCAGTGCCTCGATACGATGCTTCCCGCCCCATGATGCCGGTGTGTGCTCCAAAGCGGCGCAATCGGATTTCCGCACGAGGATGATAAATCATGAATGATATTTCACTAAGGGATCTACGGATCTCACATGCCCGATACGACGTGGCGCTGAACCAGATGCTTGAGGCAATCGAGCTGGCCGGCTCGGATGGCACATGTATCCCGTTTCTTGGCCCGAGCCGCGACGGAAAATCCGACCTCATGTCAGCTGTCAAAAGCCAGGTAGCGAAGGATCGGTCCGGTCCCGGATACATGATCCCAACCCCGGATTTTCTTTCCGGCGTAGTATCGCCCAAACCGAACGATGCGGAGATCTACGCATCGGTCATTCGAACGATGGGGCGGGTCGGAGCGAACCCCAAGCTCTCACTCTTGCAAGACAGGATGTATGATCTACTCGAACAGCGTGACGTTCGGATCGTGGCCCTCGATGAGTGTAGCCACTGCGCCGAGCCAGGCGCGAACCTCACTCGACGCGCTGCTGCTGATCATTTCAAGACCATTGTCGATCGGTCGGGTGTCATTCTCATCCTGATGGGCCTGCCGAAGTTCCAGCGCTTGATCGACGAGAATGAGCAGTTTGCAGCGCGGTCAATGGCCACGATCGAGCTCCATCCTTACCGCTGGACGAATCCGGACGACCGGGATGATTTTACGACGGTGATCTACAGTATCTTCGATTACCTGGAAGAGCACGGTATCTCACTCGAATTCGATTGGATCGACATGTCTCGGCGCCTGTTCGCGGCGTCGGGAGGGCGTATCGGCATGGTGATCGAACTGCTCGAGGTCGCCGTTCGATCCTCCACGAGGAACAGCGTCTTGGCGTTTTCGGATATGTGCAAGGCGGCCGGCGTGAGGCTTCAGGGGCTCTCTCGTCTTGCGCCGATCTTCGATCCCGATCCTCCGCAGGATGACGTCCTTCTTCGGTCTTACGCGAAGGTCATGAGGGACGCGGGATTGCAGCTACCCGACCCGAATTCATCGCTTGAACTCGACGCCTTCCGGGCCGCGGACGAAGGAGCGCTGGCGGCATGATCCCTGACACAAATGAAAGCCTCCTCGGCTACATCAAACGGCGCTCAGATGCGGAAGGATTCCCTGAGGCAGGCGGCTTCTTGACGATGCTCGGGCAGACCTACGGGCGCGCGACAGTCGAGGAGCCTGAGCGACTGGCTGCGGATCTCGATCTCGACTTGGCCACTCTGGAACAGATCCTGCCTGCCACGCAGCCAGAAGACGCAGCCCTCGATTGGTCGTTCCATCGAATGCACCGCGACCCGGTTTGCCCAGCGTGTATTGCCGCTCAACAACCTCGGCGGAAAGAGTGGCGACACGCCATGGTCACGGCATGTGCCGAGCACGGATGCCAGCTAATTGATGAATGTCCTGGTTGCGGTGACGCTCTAACCTTGCTCGGTGACGGGTATGCGGGCTGCCTGTGCGGCGCTTCCTATGGTGAGGCGAATGCTATGCCGGGCAGCGCTCTCGAGGTCGTATTCGCGCAAATGATAGCGGGGCGCTCGGGTCTCATTGCCGGCATTGACCTCAGCCCTGAAGAGGGTCTGCACACGGCTCGCACCGTGTGGTTTCTTTGCGCGTACATGACACGAGCGCGAACCGGGAAGGAAGGCAAAGCAACTTACCCAAAGACTATTGCAGAGGCACGCGAGCGGCTGGCGCGTGTCGAACCTCTTCTGCTTGATTGGCCGAAGGCATACGACGATTACGTAGTGCAGAGATGGAACGCCCCGGGTGCGGACGGCCTGACGGCCGCTATACGCTTGGGCGCCTGGTATCGCGGTCTTCTCAAGCAGAAAGGCGACCTGGCTGAGGCATTGCTCTCTCGTTGCCTCATCGTCGTCGGCACAGTGTGTGGAGATGCATACAAGACCAATCGACACCAGGATGGCTCGACGTGGGTGAGTGCGGCCCAGGCTGGAGATTTGCTGGGCATTCGGGGCGAGAGGATTGTCGAGGCTGTCCGGGACGGAACGTTGGTGGGCTCCCAAGGAAGATCGGGCACCGGCCACCTTCATACGATCGTCAGGATCGAAGACGTCGAGGTGGTTGGTGAGCTACGAGCACGTTCCGCGACCAAGGAGAGGGTTCGGAACACCCTCGGCGTTTCGAGGAAACAGTTCGAGCTTATGGAGAAGGCGATGTTCTTCGATGAAGGTTGTAGGATGCCGGCACACCCATGCTTAGACGGTGATTTTGACCTCGAATACATCTGTGCTGCGGTGGACCGAGTCCGCCAGGTGAGCCGCGACGAAAATGCCGGACCCGGCGGGTTGGTGGCGTTTCGAAAGATCAACCTGCGTAGGACGACAGATCGGACCGCAATCCTGAAGATCTATCGTCTCATCGCTGACCAAGAGCTGCGAGCGGCGAAGTTCGGTGAAGATGATAGCCTCGGGGACGCTCTCTTCAGCGCGGCGGAGATCGACCGTGTCTTGCAAGAACACGGCGGCACACGGTCATGGACGGCCGGAGATGTTGCGAGATTCTCGGGATGGAAACCCGAATGCGTCACCGGATGGTGCGAGCAGGGCTTGCTTCAAGCGACCAGAGGGAAGCGAGGTTCGTTCGACGTCTGGCAGATTACCGAGGAGGGACTCTCGCGATTCCATTGTGAATTCCAGGTGGTCTCTGACCTGGCGAAGGAAGCCAAAACAACCTCACGAAAGATACTCGCTTCCTTCGCTGATCGCGGAATTTCCTCAGTAGGGTCGCAGCCGGTAGGGACATCATCCCGCGGACATCTGATACGGACCGGTGACATCGCACGGATGATTGCGTCTCCACCAACCTGACCGACACGCCTGCTCGCGCACTATATCTAAGCCGCCAAGGAATGCCTTGGCGGCTTTCGGCGTTTCTGAACGCTGGACTGCCGCCCTGAATCGGCGTATCAAAATGTCAGTCGGTTGCCGACGCTGAGCGGCACATGTGATGCGCAATATTGTCGGCAAAACGCGCAAATCTTTGGGCGAATAGTGCGCAAACTATTGGGCCTGAACCGACGATTTCCTTCAATGATTTAGGGCAGGGTGCGCACGGTTACGCGGTGTCCTACATCAGGTGTAGGATCGCGTGCAGCCGTGCGCGATCCCCATAACTTTGCGCGATTGGCCCAAAGGTTTGCGCATAAGCGCTGCTGCGAGGACTTCACCTGCCACGTCGCGGCAGGCGTTTTTCTGGCCCCGGTACCTGCGGCCGAATGGCATCTCAATTGTGATGATCAAATTCAGTACGCCTTCACATGCCAAGCGGCACGAGGCTGGCTGGCGGCACTTCCCAAACAATTCCCGAGACATAGGCGTGTCCCAAATAGGATTGCGATGTTCGCGGTTGGAAGCGCTCTGGAAATATTGATATCGTTAATTTCGATTGTTTGAATGTTTGGTTTTGCCAAATCTACCGCCCGGGAAATGATTCAGATCAAAGTGCAGTACGGCCGTCCTGCGCATTCTCCTGCCAGCGACGCGGCACTGTTCAGAAAACCGGAATCAGATGCGGCCTTTTCCGGCCGGCTTGCTGCGCTACATTTGTACGAGCCAAGGAGGACAAAAAATGTCCGAACAGCCAAGCAAAGCCGAAGAGCGGAACACCTTCCTGTTCCTTGCCGTGGTTCTGGCGCCGGTACTGGCGGTGGGACTGGTCGGCGGATACGGCCTGGTCATCTGGATCTCCCAGATCTTCCTGGGACCGCCGGCCGGGTAAGAGGCCAGGCCAATGCCAGCACATGCCAGCACAGCCCCCTCGCGGCGCGCCTTCCTGACCGGGAAAGTGGCCCGCCCGGATCCGGAATTCCGTCCGCCCTGGACGGATGAGGCCCGGGTGCAGGCGCAGTGCACCGGCTGCAATGCCTGCGTGGATAGCTGCCCGGAGAACATCATCGAATTCGACAGCCGCAGCCGCCCGCGGATCAGTTTCCACGGCGGCGAATGCACATTTTGCGGCGCCTGTGCCGAAGCCTGCCCGCAAGCGGTGTTCGATCTGGCACAGCCAGCGCCCTGGCCGGTGACGGTGGAGATCACCAGCAGTTGCCTGAATGCCGCCGGAATCGCCTGCCAGCTGTGCACCGACATTTGCGACCCTCGTGCCCTTCGGATGGACCTGTCGGTCCGCCCGGTCGGCGCCATTCAGGTGGATCCCGGCGCCTGCACCGGCTGCGGTGCCTGCCTGTCCACCTGTCCCAACAATGCCATCGCACTCTGCGATCCCCGCCAGCAAAGGACGCCCGCGTGACAGAAGAGATCCATATTTCCAGCCTGCTGGTGCGCAGCAACCCTGTACACATGGAGGCCGTCCTTGCCGACATCAAATCCATGGCAGGCGCCGAGATTTCGCAAGCCGACCCCTCGGGCAAGATCGTCGTCCTGTTCGAGGCCGAAAGCGACCGGGTCATCGGCGATGCCTTGGCCAGAATTCAGCTTCTCGACGGTGTCGCCAGCGCGGCGCTTGTCTTTCATCAAACCTGCGATGCGCAGGATCTCGCTATTGAAGAAGGAGTCCCCCAATGACCGGACTTACCCGCCGCGACGCCATCAAGGCGCAGGCAGCCGCAGCTGCGGCACTTGCCGCCGGCCTGCCGATCCCTGCGGCAGCACAGAACCTTGTCACCGACGCCAATGTGACCGAGCTGAAATGGTCCAAGGCGGCCTGCCGTTTCTGCGGTACCGGCTGTTCGATCATGGTCGCCACCAAGGCCGGCCGCGTGGTTGCCACCCATGGCGACACCCAGGCCGAGGTGAACCGCGGGTTGAACTGCGTCAAGGGCTACTTCCTCTCGAAGATCATGTATGGCGCCGACCGTCTGACCCAGCCGCTGCTGCGCAAGACCAATGGCGAATATGACAAAGAAGGCGAATTCACCCCGGTTTCCTGGGATGAAGCCTTTGATATCATGGCCGAGAAGTGGAAGAAGACCCTGGCCGAAAAAGGCCCCGAGGGCATTGGCATGTTCGGCTCCGGCCAGTGGACAGTCTGGGAGGGCTATGCCGCGTCCAAGCTGATGAAGGCGGGCTTTCGCTCCAACAACATCGACCCCAACGCGCGCCATTGCATGGCCAGCGCTGTGGGCGGTTTCATGCGCACCTTCGGCATCGACGAGCCGATGGGCTGCTATGACGACTTCGAGAACGCCGACGCCTTTGTGCTGTGGGGCTCGAACATGGCCGAGATGCACCCGATCCTGTGGACCCGCATCACCGACCGCCGGTTCAGCCATCCGCATGTGAAGGTGGCGGTTCTGTCGACCTTTACCCACCGCAGCTTCGACCTGGCCGACATCCCGGCGGTGTTCACCCCGCAGACCGACATGGTGATCCTGAACTACATCGCCAACTACATCATCCAGAATGATGCGGTGCATAAGGACTTTGTCGGCAAACACGTGAACTTCCGCCGTGGCAATCAGGACATCGGCTATGGCCTGCGCCCTGAACACCCGCTGGAGCAGGCCGCCGAGAACAACGACAAGGCAGGCGGCTCCGAGCCGATGAGCTTTGAGGAGTTCGCCGAATTCGTCTCCGAATACACGCTTGAAAAAGCTGAGGAAATGTCCGGTGTTCCGGCCGAGACTCTGGAGAAGATCGCCAAGCTTTATGCGGATCCCGACACCAAGGTCATGTCGCTGTGGACCATGGGCGTTAACCAGCACACCCGCGGTGTCTGGACCAATAACCTGCTTTACAACATCCACCTGCTGACCGGCAAAATCTCCACCCCCGGCAACTCGCCGTTCTCGCTGACCGGCCAGCCGTCGGCCTGCGGCACTGCGCGCGAAGTGGGGACTTTCTCGCACCGCCTGCCTGCGGATCTGGTGGTGAAGAACCCCGAACACCGCGCCTTTGCTGAAAAAATCTGGAATCTGCCTGAAGGCACCGTGCCCGGCTGGGTCGGCTCCCACGCGGTGAAACAGAACCGCGACCTGAAGGACGGCAAGATCAACTGCTACTGGGTGCAGGTGAACAACAACATGCAGGCCGCCCCCAACATGATGGAGGAAGGGCTGCCGGGCTACCGCAACCCCGACAACTTTATCGTGGTGTCGGATGCCTATCCGACGGTGACCGCAGAGGCCGCCGATCTGATCCTGCCCGCCGCGATGTGGGTGGAGAAAGAAGGTGCCTATGGCAACGCCGAGCGCCGCACTCAGTTCTGGTACCAGCTGGTCAATGCACCGGGTGAATCCAGGTCCGACCTGTGGCAGCTGGCCGAGTTCTCCAAACGCTTCACCACCGATGAGGTCTGGCCGGCCGAGCTGCTGGACGCCAACCCGGAGTATAAAGGCAAGACCCTGTTCGACGTGCTGTTTGCCAACGGCAAGGTTGACCAGTTTGAACTGACCGAGAAAGCCAAAGAGTACGGCAACCACGAATCCGAAGACTTTGGTTTCTATCTCCAAAAGGGTCTGTTCGAGGAATATGCAGAGTTCGGCCGCGGCCACGGCCACGATCTGGCACCTTTTGACCGCTACCACGAGGAACGCGGGCTGCGCTGGCCAGTGGTCGACGGCAAGGAAACCCGCTGGCGCTTCAAGGAAGGCTCAGACCCCTATGTGACCCCGGGCTCGGACTACGAGTTCTATGGCAAGCCCGACGGCAAAGCGGTGATCTTTGCGCTGCCCTACGAGCCGCCGGCGGAAAGCCCGGACGCGGAATACCCGATATGGCTGGCCACTGGCCGCGTGCTGGAACATTGGCACTCCGGCTCGATGACCCAGCGGGTGCCAGAGCTGTATCAGGCCGTCCCCGACGCGCTGTGCTACATGCACCCGGACGATGCCAAGGCCCAGGGGTTCCGGCGCGGCACCGAAGTGCGGATCATCTCGCGGCGCGGTGAAATCCGCACCCGGGTTGAAACCCGCGGCCGCAATAAGCCGCCCAAAGGTCTGGTGTTTGTGCCCTGGTTCGATGCGCGCCGGCTGATCAACAAGGTCACGCTGGATGCCACCGATCCGATCTCGAAACAGACGGACTACAAGAAATGCGCAGTCCGTATCGAAGCAGTGTGAGGCCCGTCATGAAACATCTCCGTCTCGCCATCCTGGCCGCTCCGATCCTGCTGGCCCCGGTCTTTATGGCTTCACCAGCTTTTGCCCAGAATCAGGTCGCCACGCTGCGCAACAACGCGCCGCTGGGTGAACAGGGCGAAGCCACCCAGATCCCCGGCATCGTCAACACCGACATCCGCCAGGTGCGCAATTACCCGGATCAGCCGCCGCTGATCCCGCACAAGACCGACAATTATCAGGTGGATCTCAATTCCAACAAATGCCTGACCTGCCACAGCCGCACCGCGGTTGAGGTCAGCCAGGCGCCGATGATCTCGGTCACCCACTTCATGAACCGCGAGGGCCAGACGCTGGGCGCGATCAGCCCGCGGCGGTATTTCTGCACCCAGTGCCACGTCGTGCAGACCAATGCCCGGCCGCTGGTTGAAAACGAGTTTGTCGATGTCGATCAGGTACTGGACTACGTGCACTCGAAACAGGGCGGGTCTGACTGATGTGGGGTTTCTTAAAACGTCTGTGGTGGATCATCACCCGCCCCAGCGCCTTCTTCTCGCTTGGCTTCTTGACCATGGGCGGCTTTGTGATGGGGATCATCTTCTGGGGCGGTTTCAACACCGCGCTTGAGGTCACCAATACCGAGGCCTTCTGCACCAGCTGCCACGAGATGCGCGACAACGTGTTTGAGGAGCTGAAGCCGACGATCCACTATTCCAACCGCTCCGGCGTGCGGGCGTCCTGCCCGGACTGCCACGTGCCGCATCAATGGTCCAACAAGATCGCCCGCAAAATGCAGGCCTCCAAGGAGGTCTGGGGCAAGATCTTCGGTACCATCAACACGCGCGAGAAATTCCTGGAGCACCGGCTGGAACTGGCGCAGCACGAATGGGCGCGGCTTGAGGCCAACGACTCGCTGGAATGCCGCAACTGCCACTCGGACGAGTCGATGGACATCACCCGCCAGTCCAAACGGGCTGCGGATGCGCATGAACGCTTCCTGTTCACCGGTGAAAAAACCTGCATCAGCTGCCACAAAGGCATCGCCCACCAGCTGCCCGACATGAGCGCCGCCGAAGGCGAAGATCATGCCGGTCTACTGGCCCCGGTCCACGGTGAAGGCCTGCTGGCCAGCACCCGCAGCTATCTGGGGCTGAGCAGCGACTGACGCTGCCAGCCCCCGCAAACAACTAAAAAGGCCGCTGCCTCGATGGGCAGCGGCCTTTTTTGGTGTCTGTTGTCCGGCGGTTTACAGAGGGATGCTGCCCAGATGATCCGCGCCGCGTTTGCGGGCCAGCATCATCTGCTTCTGCCGCTCACGGAACCGCGCCTTGTCTTCTTCCGAGGTCTGATCGATGCACTGATGGCAGGTGACGCCCTGCTCAAACCCGGGGCGCGCCTTGTCCTCGGGCAGGATCGGGCGGCGGCAGCCGTGGCACAGCTCATGCGGGCCTTCCACCAGCCCGTGGCCGACCGACACCCGGTTGTCGAAGACAAAACATTCACCTTCCCAGGTGCTGTTTTCCGCTGGCATTTCCTCCAGATAGCGCAGGATGCCGCCCTTCAGGTGATAGACGTCCTCTACCCCCTGGCCCAGCAGGTAGTTGGTCGATTTCTCACAGCGGATGCCGCCGGTGCAGAACATCGCAACCCGCTTGTTGTGAAAGCGGTCCTTGTTCTTTTCCCACCAGGCCGGAAAGTCGCGGAACGACTCGGTCATGGGATCAATCGCGCCTTCAAAGGTGCCGATCGCCACTTCGTAATCGTTGCGGGTGTCGATCAGGACAACATCGTCCTGCCGGATCAGATCGTTCCATTCCTCCGGCTCAACGTAATGGCCAACAGATGCCAGCGGATCCACGTTCGGCTGGCCCATCGTCACGATCTCTTTCTTCAGCCGCACCTTCATCCTGCCAAAGGGCGGCTCAGCGGCGGTGGCTTCTTTCCAGTCCAGATCCGCGCAGCCGGGCAAGCCCTTGATATGGGCCAGCACCGCATCGATACCTGCGCGCGGTCCGGCGATGGTGCCATTGATCCCCTCCTGCGCCAGCAGCAGCGAGCCTTTGACGTCTTGCGCCTGGCATAGCTCCAGCAGCGCCGGACGGATCGCGGCGGGATCGGGGAAACGGGTGAAGTGATAGAGGGCAGCAATTGTGTACATACCCCGCCCTTAGAACCATGGCGCGGGTAATTCAAGAGAAAGAGCCGCCGCCGATGAGCCAGTAAAATAAGGGCTTTGGATGCATGTTAATTGCTGCACCGGTTCGCGACTGCCCGGCGGGAGTTTCCAAGATCCGCCGCCGCCGCTACATATTGTGTGCCCAGCAAAGGAATTGCCGATGACCCAGGCTCTGATTGTCGTGGATGTACAGAATGATTTCTGCCCCGGGGGCGCGCTGGCCGTGCCCGGAGGGGATGAGGTGGTGGCCCCCGTAAACGCCATGATGGACCGGTTCGATGCCGTGATCCTGACCCAGGACTGGCACCCGGCGGGGCATTCCTCCTTTGCGTCTTCACATCCGGAAAAGAACTCGTTTGAAACGACCAATATGCCTTATGGCACCCAGGTTTTGTGGCCGGATCACTGCGTGCAGGGCAGCGATGGTGCCGCATTTCGCAAGGGTTTGCGCACCGATGGCGACCTGATCATCCGCAAGGGCTTCCGGCCAGGGATTGACAGCTATTCGGGGTTCTTTGAGAACGATCACTCCACCCCCACCGGGCTGGAGGGGTATTTGCGCAGCCGCGGCATCACTGCGCTGACCCTGGCTGGACTGGCCACTGATTTCTGTGTTGCCTTCACTGCTCTGGATGCGGCGCGGCTAGGCTTTTCCGTAACGGTTGAGCTGGCGGCCTGCCGCGCTATTGATCTGGACGGATCGCTGCAGGCGGCGCTGGAGAGAATGGAGAGCAATAACATAATCCTGCAATCTTAAGGAGATTGGGGCGAAATATTAATAAAGGCGTTGCTATGCTGTGCGGGCACCCCGATAGACGCCAAGGCTGATTGATGGACACTTCGGACTGGACCGGCAATGGACCGCTGGCCAACTTTAGAAAACGATACGGCTCGCTTGAGCTGCTGTTGCGCTATTGCCGCGGCCGTGTCCGCGCGTTCGGGGCCCGCCTGTTGTTCATGCTTTTTGCTTTTGCCGTTCTTGGGCTGGTCGTGCCGCCGCTCTATACGCTGCTGGCGTTTGCGATTGCGCTTGCCGGGGATGTTGCGGACTGCCTTCTGCTGCGCCAGGCAGACCATCTGGTCCGCCGCGGGATGAGCGAAGGGGGGCTGCGGCTGCTGACGGCGCTGACCGCCTTTTTGCACGCCTTGGCGCTCGGCGCGGCCGCGTCGGTGCCGTTCTGGGTCGAAATGCCGGGATTGGTGCCGCACGCCCATAATGAGCCGCTTTTTACAATCGGTCTGCTTACCGGGATGGCGATCAATGCCGGGCTGGTGCTGCCGTATCATCCGCTTGCAGTCATAACCAGACTTGTCACCTATGCGGTACTGCCGGTTGCCTTTCTGGCCGTGGAGATCGTTGGAACCCCGGTTCTGGCACCTGAGTATTTCCTTCATCTGGCAGGGCTGGCAGTTCTTTATGCCTCCTTTTTCTGGTTTCTGACCTATGTCAGGCGCAATTTCAGCCGGACCCGCAGCGCTTTGCTGTCTCAGGCGCTCCAGCAGGAGGAACTGGAAGCCGCCTATGTCCGGCTTTCCGACCAGAAGATGGAGGCCAAGCGTCTGGCGCTGGTTGCTGAAAGCGCCAACGACAGCGTGATGCTGATGGACCGCGACGGGCGCATCACCTGGGTGAACGACAGTTTCACCCGCATCACCGGTTACAGCTTTGACGAAGCGCAGGGTCAGTTGCCCGGCGATCTGCTGAACAGCGGCGAGACGGACGCTGAGACAATCCGCCAGCTGCAAGACAGTGTTCTCCATGCGCGCCCTCTGCGGGTGGAAGTCCGCAACCGCTGCAAGGACGGCCGGCTGGTCTGGATCGAGACCAGCCAGGTGCCGATGCTGAACGCTGCCGGCGAACTGGAGACCTTGATCGCAGTGGAGCGGGACATCACCGCCGCCAAGGAACATGCCCAGCAACTGGAGCAGGCCCGTATCGCTGCCGAGGAAGGCGCCCGGGCCAAGGCTGATTTTCTGGCCACGATGAGCCACGAAATCCGTACACCGATGAATGGTGTGATCGGCATGGCCCAGTTGCTGCGCGAAAGCAGCATGGACGAAGAGCAAACGCTTTACACAGACACCATCCTCAGTTCGGCGGATACCCTGCTGGCGCTGATAAATGATGTGCTCGATTTTTCGCAAATGGATGCCGAGGAGCTTAACCTCAGCCGGGTCAATTTTGATCCGCACGCCTGTTTTGAGGAAACCATCCGCCTGCTGCAGGCCCAGGCAGACGCCAAAGAGTTGGAGCTGGTACTGAAAATCACCGGTCGTGTGCCCAGCCTGCTGCGGGGGGATGACCGGCGGATCCGGCAGGTTCTGATGAATCTCACCGGCAATGCGATCAAATTCACGGATCAGGGACGGGTGCTGGTGACACTAGATGCCGAACCGGCGGCGTCAGGGACAGGCCGCGACCTGGTGTTCTCGGTTGCAGATACCGGAATTGGCATCGCCGCGGAAAAGCTTGGCACGGTGTTTGAGCGTTTTTCTCAGGCGGATGCTGCAATCAGCCGCCGTTTTGGCGGTACTGGGCTTGGGCTGGCCATTTCCCGCCGCATTGCGGAAGCGATGGACGGCAGTATCACGGTCACGTCGGAACCGGGCTTGGGGTCCTGTTTTACGGTGCGGCTGCAGTTGCAAACACCTCAGCCCGAACCCGAAAAGGCGCCCGCGGCACCGGCCTATCCGGACGGTTCCCCCGCACTGGACGGCCTGCGGGTTCTGGTGGCCGAGGACAACGCGGTGAACCGGGTGCTGATTGAAAAATTCTTGCAATCCGTCCCGGTAGAGCTGGCCTTTGCCAAGGATGGCCGCGAGGCAGTGGCGCGTTTTGAGGATTTTGCGCCCGATATCATTCTGATGGATATGTCGATGCCGGAAATGGATGGGCTGGAGGCCACCCGGATGATCCGGGCCAGGGCCCGCCCGCAGCCGGCCATTGTGGCCCTGACCGCCAACGCCTTTGAGTCTGACCGTAAGGCCTGCCTGGATGCCGGCATGGATAACTTTATGAGCAAGCCGATCAACCGGGGTGTGCTTTTGGAGGTGCTGGGCCAATTGGCACCGCAAGCACAAGCCCGCCGCGCGGGTTGATTTCCTTGCTCCTGCAGGCGCGCTATCCTATCAATCAGTGACCCTTATGCACGAGGCTGCCGGTGGATATTGCAACCCGCGTCTACAATCACAAATGGAAAATCGATCCGATTGTCCGATCGCTGATTGATACGGATTTTTACAAGCTTCTGATGTGCCAGTCGGTGTTTCGCAACAAGCCGGACACGACAGTGACCTTCTCCTTGATCAACCGTTCCGCGCAGGTGCCGCTGGCCCGGCTGATCGACGAGGGCGAGCTGCGCGAACAGCTCGACCACATCCGCTCGCTGTCGCTCAGCCGCGGTGAAAGCACTTGGCTGCGCGGCAATACCTTTTACGGCAAGCGGCAGATGTTCCGCCCTGACTTCATGGAATGGTTCGAAGGCCTGCGCCTGCCGCCCTATCATCTAGAGCGCAGGGGCGATCAGTATGAGCTGACCTTCGAGGGCAAATGGCACGAAGTGATGCTGTGGGAAATCCCGGCGCTGGCGGTGCTGATGGAGCTGCGCAGCCGTGCGGTGATCAACAGCATGGGCCGGTTTGAGCTGCAAGTGCTCTATGCCCGCGCCATGACCAAGGTCTGGGAAAAGATCGATCGCCTGCGGGACGTGGACGGGCTGACCATCGCCGATTTCGGCACCCGGCGGCGGCACTCGTTCCTGTGGCAGGACTGGTGCGTGCAGGCGATGCACGAGGGGCTGGGCGGCAAATTCACCGGCACCTCCAACTGTCTCATCGCGATGCGCCGAGAAGTGGAGGCGATCGGCACCAATGCCCATGAGCTGCCGATGGTCTATTCCGCGCTGGCTGAAGATGACGCGAAGCTGGCCCAAGCGCCCTATGACGTTCTGTCCGACTGGCATGACGAGCACGAGGGAAACCTGCGCATCATCCTGCCCGACACCTACGGCACCCAAGGCTTCCTGGACCGTGCGCCCGATTGGCTGGCCGGCTGGACCGGCATCCGTATCGACAGCGGCGATCCGGCCAAGGGCGCGGAGGTTGCGATCAATTGGTGGCAGGACCGCGGCGAGGATCCGGCGGAGAAACGGGTGATCTTTTCCGACGGGCTCGATGTGCAGCAGATCCAGGACCTGCACGCGCAGTTCTCGAACCGCACCAAGGTGTCCTTTGGTTGGGGCACGCTGCTGACCAACGACTTCCGCGGGCTGGTGAAGGATAACGCGCTGGCGCCGTTTTCGCTGGTCTGCAAGGCGGTTGCCGCCAATGGCCGCCCGACCGTGAAACTGTCGGACAATCCGGAAAAGGCAATGGGGCCTGCAAAGGAGATTGCGCGCTACAAGCAAGTGTTCGGAGTCGGTTCTCAGGAACGGCTGGACGTTATTGTTTGACTCTCTTCCTGCGCTGCAAAGAACGGGCTGGCTCCCGCGCGTTGCCCCTGCTTTGAAGAGCAAGGGCGCCCCTTGGGCCCGGCAGACCGCGCTGGACGCGCGGCCTGCCGGGCATTGTGCAACGCACGGCGCAAAACCTCTTGCGGCAGCGGGGCCTAACCGTGATGGGCGGCCACGGTCTTGAGCTGCGAGAACCCATAGAGCGCTTCAAACCCCTTTTCCCGCCCATGGCCGGATTTCCCGACACCGCCAAAGGGCAGTTCAACGCCGCCGCCGGCGCCGTAATTGTTAAGGAACACCTGCCCGGCCCGAAGACGCTTTGCCAGCCGCATCTGCCGTGCGCCGTCTCGGGTCCAGACGCTGGCCACCAGACCGTAATCGGTGCTGTTGGCAATCCGCACGGCGTCTTCTTCGGTCTCAAACGGGATCAGCACCTGCACCGGGCCAAAGACCTCCTCGCGGGCCAGCGCATGATCCGACGGCACGTCTGCAAACAGAGTGGGCCGGACATAGGCACCCGCTTCCGGCGCCTGCGGGGAAATGGTGCCTTGGGCCGCAACCGGCAGATTCGCGCCCTGCTCCAGATAGCTCTCGACAATCTGTTTTTGCCGGGCAGAGATCAGCGGTCCCAGCTGCAGGTCGTCCTTTGCCGGCCCCGCCTTCAGGTCACGGTAGGCATCTGCCATCCGCGCCTTCACCTCGCCGTAGACCCCGCGCTGCACCAGAATACGCGAGGAGGCCGAACAGGTCTGGCCTGCATTCTGGATGCCTGCATTCACAAGAAACGGCAATGCGGCGTCCAGATCCGCATCGTCGAACACAAGCTGCGGAGACTTGCCGCCCAGCTCCAGCGTCACCGGAACCACATTGGCGCCTGCGGCCTGCTGCACCAGTGCGCCCGTGCGCACCGAGCCGGTAAAGGAAAGATGCTGCACATTTGGATGCCCTGCCAGCGCCGCGCCGGCTTCCCCTCCCAGACCCGGCACCACATTCAGCGCGCCGGCGGGCAGCCCGGCCTCGACCGCGATACGGGCAAAAGCCAGTGCCGTCAGGCAGGCTTCTTCGGCCGGTTTCAGAACGCAGGCATTGCCCATTGCCAGCGCCGCACCCACCGAACGCCCGATGATCTGCATCGGGTAGTTCCAGGGCACGATATGCCCCGTCACCCCATGCGGTTCGCGCAGCGTATAGACGGTGAAACCGTCCAAATAAGGGATGGTCTCTCCCATCACCTTATCCGCTGCGCCGCCGTAGAATTCGCAGTAGCGCGCCAGCGCCAGCGCATCGGCCCGCGCCTGAGTCAGCGGCTTGCCCACGTCCATCGCTTCCAGCGCGGTCAGTTGCTCCACCCGTTCCAGCACCAGCTGTCCGATCCGTGTCAGGATGCGGCCGCGCTCCAGCGCTGTCATCGCGCCCCATTCCCCCTCCAAGGCAGCATCTGCGGCCTGCACCGCAGCCTCTATATCCGCTGCACCGCCGCGGGGGATCCGGCAGATTTCGCTGCCATCCGAGGGGTTCACCAAAGGCAGGGTTCCGCCGCTGGCGGCAGGAAGCCAAGCGCCGCCGATGAGGCACAGCGCGGGATCGAACCAGAGAGGGGAGGCGTCAGTCATCATGGGCTCCTGCAACGTCGAATGTGTAGCTTTTGATCTGATGTCCGGTGAAGGGCGCGCCCTCGCGCAAGTCCCGGATGCCAGGCAGGAGACTGAGGCATGTGCCCCAGAACGCCACTGCCTGGCGCGAGGATTTTGACAATCCCATGCGCCAGCGCCCTGGAAACTCCTGCAGGATAAGGCAAGCGGCTTCCTGGCCCCAGCCCTGGCGGCGGTGCTGCGGCAGAATGCAGAACTCCGACAATTCGCGCCGGTCATCGGGCAGGTTCAGCACGATGGCAAAGCCGATGCGGGTGCTGTCCTTGCGCAGCCAGAAGGCGGTCACATCTTTGCGGTGCAGCATCTGGCCTGCACGCTCGGTAGGATCGATCGCCGCGTGCGGCGCTGTCTCCTTGAAATAGGGAGCCATCGCTGCGGCCAGCAAGGCCTGTTCCCGCGGCATGATCAGCGCCAGCGACAGGGTCATGCAGCCCCCGAATTCAGATCGGGAAGAACCGGCGCGGCGGCAATCAGCTGCCGGGTATAGGGATGCTGCGGATTGCTGAACATGGCCCCGGTTGCGCCCTGCTCGACGATCTCGCCTTTTTGCATCACCAGGCAGCGGTCGGTGATCGTCCGCACCACGCTCAGGTCATGGCTGATGAACAGATAGGTGAGGGCATAGGCCTCGCACAGCTCCGCCAGCAGATCAAGGATCCGGGCCCGGACCGAGACGTCGAGAGCGGAGACCGCCTCGTCAAAGATGATCAACTCTGGACGGGTGATCAATGCGCGGGCAATTGCAATACGCTGGCGCTGGCCGCCGGAGAACTGGTGGATGTATTTGCCGGCATCTTCGGGGTTCAACCCGACAGCGGCGAGGGTTTCGGAAATAAGCCCGGCGCGCGCCGCTCCGCTTGGCGGATCAGGCAGCAAATGGAAAGGTTCGGTGATCAGCCGCTCCACCCGGTGACGCGGGTTGAAACTGCCATAGGGGTCCTGGAACACAACCTGGACTTTCCGTCGAATCGTCGGGTTGAGGTGAGTCGCAACAGGCTCTCCATCGAGGCGGATTTCCCCGCCCTGCAGTGGTTCCAGCCCTAGAATCGCCCGTGTCAGGGTCGATTTTCCGCACCCCGACTCACCCACCAGTCCCAGCCGTTCGCCGCGGTTCAGGGTAAAGGAGACATTGTTCACGGCGCGGAATGTGCCGGGTCTGGAAAACAGTGATTCGCGCGGAGTTCTGTAGTCGCGGACCGCATTCCTGACCTCCAGCAGCGGCGCGGGGGCGGGCGGGTCCGGCAGCGCCACCTGATGGCTGGAGGCTTTAAACAGCATCCGCGTGTAGGGATGCCGCATGTTGCGCAAAAGCCAGGTGGTGTGACCGGTTTCCACCACTCCGCCGTTCCGCATGACGACGATCCGGTCGGCCAGGTCCGCGACGACGGCCAGGTCATGGCTGATGATCATCAACCCCATGCCATAGTCCTGAACCAGGTCCTTCAGCAGCTCCAGAATCTGCGCCTGGGTGGTGACATCCAGCGCGGTGGTGGGCTCATCCGCGATCAGCAGCTTGGGGCGCAAAGCAATGGCCATTGCGATCACCACCCGCTGGCGCTGGCCGCCCGACAGCTCATGCGGAAAGCGCGACAGGGGGAAACGGTCCGCCGGCAGGCCTACCCGCTCCAGCACCTCGCGGGCGCGGGCTTCGGCTTGCCTGCGGGGCATCGCCTTGTGGATCAGGATCGTCTCCATCACCTGCGCACCGATGGTTTTGACCGGGTTCAGCGCGGTCATCGGCTCCTGGAACACCATGCCGATGGACTGGCCGCGCAGGGCGCACATTTGCGTCTCGGACTGCTCCAGCAACTGGGTGCCGCTCAGCGTGATGTACCCCTTGGCCTCCGCAAGGTCCGGCAGCAGCTGCAGGATGGCGAGTGCGGTCATCGACTTGCCCGACCCGCTTTCGCCGGTGACCGCCACGATCTCGCCCGGCTCGATGTGGAAGCAGACATCCTTCAGCACTTGAAAAGCGCCGATCCTGACCGACAGGCTGGTGACATCCAGTAGCGTCATGCGCGTGCCAACCTTAGTTTCGGGTCCAGGAAATCGCGTAACCCGTCGCCCAGCAGGTTCAGTCCCAGCACGGTCAGGATGATGGCCATGCCCGGCACAAGTGCCAGATGCGGGGCAAAGCTGACCATTGTCTGAGCGTCGGCCAGCATCCGGCCCCAGCTAGGGGTGGGCGGCTGGGCGCCGAGGCCGACATAGCTGAGACCCGCTTCCGCTAGGATACCCAGCGAGAACTGGATGGTGCCCTGCACGATCAGCAGGTTCATCACATTGGGCAGGATATGCTCAGCCGAGATCCGTGCCGCGCCCTTGCCGGCGACGCGGGCGGCCAGGATGAATTCGCGTTCCCACAGGCTCAGCGCGGCGGCGCGGGTGATGCGGGCAAAGACGGGGATGTTGAAGATGCCGATGGCGATGATGGCGTTGACAGCGCCGGCGCCAAGGACGGCTGTAATCAGGATGGCGATCACCAGCGAGGGGAAGGCAAAGACCAGATCATTGCCGCGCATGATCCCCTCATCCAGCCACGTCCCGTTGCGCGCGGCGGCGGCCAGCCCCAGCGGCACACCCGCGCCCATGCCTATGCCGACAGCCACCAGCGCCACGGCGATGGAGGTGCGGGCGCCGACCATGATCATCGACATCAGGTCGCGCCCGAAATGATCGGTGCCCAGCCAGTGCTGCGCATTAGGCGTTTGCAGTTTGGCTGGGATGTTCATTGCCGCGTGGTCGAACGGCGTCCACAGAAACGACACCAGCGCCGCCAGCAGCACCAGCGAGGACAGCACGCCGCCAAGGATCAGGTTGCGGGTCATGTCCGGCTCCTGAGGCGCGGGTCGACCAGCGCATAGGCGAGATCGACCAGGAAATTCACCGTAATGACGGCAAAGACCAGCAGCATCACCACCGACTCCACCACGATCAGATCGCGGGAGGAAATGGCCTGGAACACCAGTCGCCCGAGGCCGGGCAGGTAGAACACCTGCTCAATGATGATGGCGCCCGCGAGCAGGAACGAAAACTGCAGGCCGATGATGGTCAGCACCGGGATCAGGGCATTCCTGACCCCATGCCGCCAAAGAGCCTGGCGGCGCGAGAGCCCCTTGGCGCGGGCGGTGCGCATGAAATCCTCGGCCAGGATGTCGAGCAGCGCCGAGCGCATCACCCGTGTCAGGATCGCAGCCTGCGGCAGCGCCAGTGCAATCGCGGGCAGGGTGAGCGCATGGACGCCGGTCCAAAGCCCGGCATCCCAGCCCGGAAAGCCGCCGGCTCCGAACCAGCGCAGGTTGATGGCAAAGATCAGCACGAGCATCATCGCAAACCAGAAGTTCGGCACGGCGACACCCAGCTGGGTAGCCCCGATCACGGCCATGTCCCCGGGCTTGCCGCGGCGGGCAGCAGCGTAGATGCCGGCCGGAAAGGCGATGAGCGTGGAGAGCGTCAGCGCATAAAGCGCCAGCGGCAGCGACACCCACAGCCGGTCTGCAATCATGCCGGCAACTGGCGTGCGGTACGTGTAGGAGGTGCCGAAGTCGCCGCGCAGCATGCCGGCGGCCCAGCTAAGGTAACGGGCGGCCTTGCCCTGATCCAGCCCCAGTTCGGTGCGCAGCGCAGCGACTGTATCGGGCTGTGCATTGACCCCCAGCATGAAGGAGGCCGGATCGCCCGGCGCCACCTCCACCACAAGAAAAATCACCAGCGAGGCCACGGCCAGGCTGGCAATCAGCGACAACAGGCGTTTCAGGGCGTAACGCAACATGCCCGCCACGTTAGGAGCGCCGGGCGGTCCGGTCCAGTGGGCAGCGAAGAGAAACGCGCGGCAGAGCATAAAAGCGCGCAACGTCAAGAAGTTGTACCGGACCCGCCGGCAACAGGCGCACCGCGCCGGGCAAGCGGCTGCCCGCCCCGGTGCGATGTGCTTTGGCTGCGGGCGGAAACCGGCTACCACTGCCTTATGCTGACGCGCCCCCTGTTCATTGGATCGGAAATCTATCGCGGATCGTCTTATGGCGGCACGCATCCGTTGCGGGTGCCACGGGTCTCAACCGTGATGGATCTGTCCCGGGCGCTGGGCTGGCTGCCGGATCAGGCCTATGTGAATTCGCCCCGGGCGAAACCGGCAGCGCTGACTGTTTGGCACACGCCCGAATATGTTGCGGCGCTGCAAGCGGCAGAGGCGGCGCAGTCTGTAAGCGAAGACGTTCGGGTGCGGCACCATTTGGGCAGCATTTCCAACCCGGTGTTTCCGGAGATGTTCCGCCGCCCGGCCACTGCCGCGGGCGGATCGATCCTGGCGGGTGAGCTGCTGGCAGGGGGCGGCATCGTCTACAACCCGGCGGGCGGCACCCACCACGGGATGCCGGACCGGGCCAACGGCTTTTGCTATCTGAACGATCCGGTGCTGGCGATGCTGTCCCTGCGCCATCACGGTGCCCGGCGGATCGCCTATGTGGACATCGACGCGCATCATTCCGACGGGGTGGAGCATGGCTTTGCCGGCGACAGGGACGTGCTGATGATCTCGGTGCATGAGGAGAACCTCTGGCCCAAGACAGGCACGCTGGTTGAGGACGCGGGCGGCTCGGCCCTGAACATGCCAGTGCCGCGTGGTTTTAACGATGATGAGATGGCCCATATCCGCGACGCGCTGATTCTGCCCGCGGTGGAGGATTTCGCACCGGATGCCATCGTGCTGCAATGCGGGGCGGATGCGGTGACAGAGGATCCGCTGCCGCATCTGGACCTGTCGAACAATGCGCATTGGGCGGTGGTGCGGGCGCTGATGGGGATGGCGCCGCGATTGCTGGTGCTGGGCGGCGGCGGCTATAATCCGTGGTCGGTCGGGCGGCTCTGGACCGGGGTCTGGGCCACGCTGAACGGGTTTGATGTTCCGAAGAGGCTGCCGGGGGCCGGCCAGGATGTGCTGCGCGGGCTGCAGTTCAACGGCAACCGTCTGGGCCGTAACCCGCCGGAGCATTGGTTCACCACGCTGCGCGACCAGCCGCGGGGCGGGGAGGTCCGGAGGGAAATCCGGGAGAGGGTGGCTTACTTGCGGGCTAGACAGAGTTTGTAGCGTGGTGAGGGCCCGGCGGTGCCGCCGGGCAAAAGTATGCCTGCTGCTACTCCGCCCAGCTAAGCGCGCTGAGGTCGACGGCGGCGGTGGGCGCGTTCTCCCACAGCCCCTGCAACCCGGCTTTGGCCACCCCCAGCTTGGCCAGCTGGAACAGGTAGCCATTGACGTAATCCGCCGCGATAATCTCTTGCGCCTCTTGCAGCAGCGCGGTGCGGGCGTCCGGATCGGTGGTGGCGTTCAGCTTCGCCATAAGCTCCTGGAATGGCTTGCTGTCATACTGAAAGTAATACTCGGGCCGGGCATAGATGCCGATGTCCATCGGCTCGGTATGGCTGATGATCGTCAGGCCAAAGCTTTTGCCGCGAAAGACAGATTCCAGCCACTGCGCCCATTCCACGTTGATGATCTCCGCCTTGATCCCCACCTGGGCCAGCTGCGCCGCAACAATTTCGCCGCCGCGGCGGGCATAAGAGGGCGGCGGCAGATGCAATGTGGTCTCAAACCCGTCAGGCAGACCAGCCTCCGCCAGCAGCGCCTTGGCCTTCTCAGGATCAAAGGATGACGTGCCGGTCAGATCTTTATAGGCCGGGTTATGCGGTGCAAAATGGGTGCCGATGGGGGTGCCATAGCCGAACATCGCGCCGTCAATGATGGACTGCCGGTCGATGGCATAGGCCACAGCCTGGCGTACGCGCGCGTCGTCGAATGGCGGCTGTTTGTTGTTGGTGGACAGGATCGTCTCGCCCTCGGTCGATCCCACCAGCACCTGGAACCGCGGATCAGCCTCGAATTGCGGCAGGTTCTCCGGCGCCGGGAAGTTGTCAAAGGCGTCGATATCCTCGGCCATCATCGCGGCAAAGGCAGCGGTGGGATCGGAGATGAATTTAAAGGTGGCCGAGGCCAGCGCGGGCTGTTCGCCCCAATACTCCGGATTGCGCGCCAGGCTGATCCGGTCGCCCTGCACCCATTCTTGAAAGGTAAAGGCGCCGGTGCCGACCGGGCTGGTCTTGATATCCTCGATGCTCTCCGGTGCCACAATCACCGCATCGCCCCAAGCCAGATTGAACAGGAAACTGCCGTTCGGCGCGTCCAGAGTGACTTTGACGGTCTGCGGGTTCACCGCATCCACCGACACGATCCCCTCAAACAGCGTTTTCTGCGCGTTGGTGCTGTCTTCGGCGCGGGCGCGGTCAAGCGAGAATTTCACGTCCTCCGCATCCATCGCGCTGCCGTCGTGAAAGGTGACGCCCGCACGCAAGCGGAAGGTATAGACGGTGCCGTCCTCAGAGATTTCCCAGTTTTCGGCGAGGCCCGGCACCACGGATCCATCGCCCATGAACCGGGTCAGCCCTTCGAAAATGTTGCTGTAAACTACCGAATCGATGGCCTGTGCGGCGGCGCTGGTCGGGTCCAGATGCGGCGGTTCCAGCTGCAGACCGATGGTGACGCTGTCCTTGGCCCAGGCGGCGCCCGCCATCAAGGCCAGCGCGGAACTGGCAGCAACTACAAAGGACTTGAAGGCCATCTGAAATCTCCCTGTGTGCAAAATACGGGCCTTTAATGGCGCCTATTGGAAACGAGTTTCCCTGTTTCCCGAGCGTAATCAAGGGCGGGTGGCATTTCGCGCACTGGAAGCACGCGGCGTTAATTGGTAATCCGGGCGCTATTCGAACTGCGGACAGGAAGCCATGAGCGCAACAGCCAAGAAACAGGCGCCCAACGCCGAAGACCTCCGGGCCCGCAAGGGCGGCACACCTTTGGTGAGCCTGACAGCCTATACCACGCCGATGGCGCGGTTGATGGACAAACACTGCGATTTCGTGCTGGTCGGCGACAGCGTCGGCATGGTGCTGCACGGGCTGACCTCCACCCTGGGCGTGACGATGGAGATGATGATCCTGCACGGCCAGGCGGTGGCGCGTGGTCTGGAACAGGCGATGCTGGTGATCGACATGCCCTTCGGGTCTTATGAAGAAAGCCCGCAGCAGGCATTCCGCAATGCCGCCCGGCTGATGGCGGAAACCGGCTGCGCCGCGGTCAAGCTGGAGGGCGGCGTCGGGATGGCCGAAACCATCCGCTTTCTGGTCAGGCGCGGCATTCCGGTAATGGCGCATATCGGTCTTACACCGCAGTCGATCAATACGCTGGGCGGCTACAAGGTGCAGGGCCGCGATACGCAAGCTGACGCAGTGCTGGCTGATGCCCGTGCGGTGGCCGATGCCGGCGCGTTTTCCGTGGTGCTTGAAAAGGTACCGCAGAAGCTGGCTGACAAGATCACCGCCGAAGTGGCAATCCCCACCATCGGCATCGGCGCCAGTGCCGGCTGCGACGGGCAGATCCTGGTGGTCGACGACATGCTGGGCTTTTTCACCGCCTTCAAGCCGAAGTTCGTGAAACGCTATGCCGATCTTGGACCGCTGGCCGAGGCTGGTATTGCCGAATACGCCGCCGAGGTCCGTGCCCGCAGCTTCCCGGCGGCTGAGCATGTGTTTGCCGATCAGGCGCCCTCCAAAGGATGACTGCCGACATGACTGCTCTGATCCTGCGCCGCCTGTCTGATCTGCGCGCCAAGACAGCCGCATGGCGCCGTGCCGGCGAAACCATCGGCCTGGTGCCGACCATGGGCGCGCTGCACGCCGGCCATCTGTCACTGGCCGCAGCAGCCAAACAGTCCTGCGACCGGGTGATCGTGACCATCTTCGTGAACCCCAAGCAGTTCAACAAGCCGGAAGACCTGGAGAACTACCCCCGGACTGAAGCTGACGACGCGCAAAAGCTCGCACATCTGGGGGTGGATCTGATCTATGTCCCGGACCCGGACCAGATCTACCCGGAGGGTTACGCCACCAATGTCTCGGTCGCCGGCAGCATTACGGACGTGATGGAAGGCCCATTCCGCCCCGGTCATTTCGACGGGGTGGCAACGGTTGTGGCCAAGCTGTTTTTGCAAACCAGCGCGGATAAGGCGTTTTTCGGCCAGAAGGATTACCAGCAGCTGATGGTGGTGACCCGCATGGCACGCGATCTGGATATCCCGATCGAGGTCATCGGCTGCGAAACCGTGCGCGAGGCGTCGGGCCTTGCCATGTCCTCGCGCAATCTGCTGCTGCCAAAGGACAGGCTTGCCAAGGCGGCAGCGCTGAATGCCGCGATGCGGGTAGCCGCCGCCAAGGCATCAGCAGGCGGAGCCTGGGCGCCGCTGGAGACTGCTGCGCGCCAGACACTGGCAGAGGCAGGATTCGGCGACGTGGAATACTTCGACCTGCGCTGCGCTCAGACGCTGGAGGCGCTGGACAGCCCCTCCCGTCCCGCCCGTCTGCTGGCCGCCGCCTGGATGGATGGCGTCCGGCTGATCGATAATATCGAAGTTCCTCAACTAAATTCTTAGTAGGGGCTGGCAGCGGTAACACTTTTGCGTTTATGCTCCCCGGTCAGAGGAGACTGGAGGGCAGCCGATGACCTATATTCTGGCAATTGATCAGGGCACCACGTCGACCCGGGCAATCCTGTTTGATGCGGGAATGCAGGTCGCGGGCAGCGCGCAGCAGGAGTTCACCCAGCACTACCCGCAGGCAGGCTGGGTGGAGCATGACCCGGAAGAGATCTGGGAGACCACTATCGCCGTCTGCCGCAAGGTGATGGCGGAGCTGGATGTGTCTGCCGCGGACATTGCGGGCATTGGCATCACCAACCAGCGCGAAACCACCGTGGTCTGGGATAAGACCAGCGGCAAAGCCATTCACAACGCCATTGTCTGGCAGGACCGCCGCACTGCCGCCATTTGCGAGCAGCTGCGCCAGGATGGCCAGGCTGAGATGGTGGCCGACCGCACCGGGCTGCTGCTCGATCCCTATTTCTCCGGCACCAAGGTGAAGTGGATCCTCGACATGGTGCCCGGCGCGCGCGAGCGGGCGGCGGCGGGCGATCTGCTGTTCGGCACGGTGGATACCTTTCTGATCTGGCGGCTGACCGGCGGTGCCTCGCACGTCACCGACGCCACCAACGCCGCGAGGACGCTGATGTATGACATCCGCAAGGGCCGCTGGAGCCGCACCATCAGCGATCTGCTGGATGTGCCGCAGCAGATGCTGCCGGAGGTCAAGGACAGCGCCGCAGATTTCGGCACCACCGACCCGGAGATCCTGGGCGGCGCTGTGCCGATCCTGGGCGTGGCCGGCGACCAGCAGGCAGCCACCATCGGCCAGGCCTGTTTCCAGCCGGGAATGATGAAATCCACCTATGGCACCGGCTGCTTTGCCCTTTTGAACACCGGCGACGAACCGGTGGTGTCGAAGAACCGGATGCTGACCACCATCGCCTATCAGCTCGATGGCAAGCCGACCTATGCGCTGGAAGGTTCGATCTTCATCGCCGGCGCCGCGGTGCAATGGCTGCGCGACGGGCTGGGGATCATTGAAGAGGCGTCACAGTCGGGCGAGCTGGCGCTGCGGGCCGATCCGGGACAGGACGTGATCCTGGTGCCCGCCTTCACCGGTCTTGGCGCCCCTTACTGGGAGCCGGAATGCCGTGGCGGCATGTTCGGCCTCAGCCGCAACTCCGGCCCGGCGGAATTTGCCCGCGCCGCGCTGCAAAGCGTCGCCTACCAGACCCGCGATCTCTATGAGGCGATGCGTGCCGACTGGGAGGACGACAGCCACCACACCGTGACCCTGCGCGTCGATGGCGGCATGAGCGCCAGCGACTGGGCGATGCAGAGCCTGTCGGACATCCTGGGTGCCGCCGTCGACCGCCCGGTGATGCAGGAAACCACAGCACTTGGCGCCGCCTGGCTGGCGGGGATGCGGGCCGGGATCTATCCGGATCAGACGGGGTTCGCCGACACCTGGAAGCTAGACCGCCAGTTTGCGCCGCTGATGCAGCCTGCGGCGCGGCAGGCGGCTTATGCGCGCTGGCAGCGCGCGGTTCAGGCGGTGATCGGGGTTTGACGTCAGGCGGGCAGGGCAGGGCGCTCCCGCCTGTTCCGCCACATTCTGCGAATGCGCCTCACAGTTGGGCGTAGCGCCGCGCTTTGCGCGGCGTTTTCCCTTTGCTTAGACGCGGTTCAAGGTCAGAACTGCCCTTAAACGCGCCCATTCCAGGGTGATAGCGGCCATCCGCGCCTCAAGGGTGAACCGTGCCTGCGGCACGGCGGCTGTGCCGCCCTTGACCCGCGGCTGGCCGCGGCGTGCCTCAGCTGATGCGGGCGCCTGCCGGGATGGTTGGCGGGCGGGCGTTCAACTCCTCGATGGAGAAGCCCGCAATCATCTTGTATTTGGCGGCATGGGCGGCCAGCTCCGCCTGCGGGATCACCTCGCTGATGTCCCCGAAGTCGCCGCCGCAGAGATCCTCGACCCGCTGCAGCACCCCGTCCGGTCCGCCGCCAGCGCGGTTTGCCAGACCTACAGCCGTCGTGACGGGGCGCACTTCTGCTTCATAGGCTTGCAAAGCGCCAGCGTTCACCCCGTGCTTCAGCAGCCTGGTGCCGATCACCCGCGCGTCCACAATGGCCTGGCTGGCGCCGTTTGATCCTACCGGATAGGTCGGATGGGCAGCGTCACCCATCAGAGACACGTTGCCGGTCGTCCAGCGCTCCAGCGGGTTGCGGTCCACCATCGGGTATTCATAGACCGTCCCGGCACCGCAGATCAGGGCGGGCACGTCAATCCAATCAAACCGCCAGGCTGCGAAATCCGGCAGGAACTCAGTGATATCCGCAGGCCGGTTCCAGTCTTCCCGGCGCCATGGGGCGGAAGGATCAAAGCTCTTCTCGGCGATCCAGTTCATTGTGACGCGGCCATCGGCGTCCGGCGCCGAGATCGGGTAGGCCACCAGCCGCAGATGATCATTGCCGATCATCGCCATCGCCGCGCCGCCCTTGAAGGCAGGCGCGCGGGCGGCGGCCCGCCACAGGATACGGCCGTTCCAGATGGGCGCGCCTTCCTCCGGCACCATCTGTGCGCGCAGGGCGGAATGGATGCCGTCTGCCGCCACCACCAGCGATCCTTCGATCCGCTGCCCGTCCGCCAGCAGCAGCGCAGCACCTTCCGCCGTATTCTCAAACCTTGCCGCCCGTGCGCCGGTCTTAAAACAGCCCGTCCCCGCGCGCTCCACCAGGGTCCGGTAGAGCATCATCTGCAGCGCGCCACGGTGCGCCGAATACTGCGGCCAGTCATAGCCGGCGCGGGTACCGCGCGGCTCCTCCCAGATCGTTTTGCCAAGCTTGCTGTAAAATCCCAGCTGCCGGGTCCGGACAGCAATCGCGTCCAGTTCTGCCTTCAGGCCCAAATCGAACAGCTCCCGCACCGCGTTGGGCTGCAGGTTGATGCCAACACCCAGCGGTTTCAGGCCGCGGACTGCCTCATAAATCTGAAATGGGACCCCGATCTGATGCAGCGTCAGCCCCAGTGTCAGCCCTGCAATGCCGCCGCCCGCGATGAGGATGGACATAATAAGTATACTCCCTAATTGCGCGGGCAGATAACCACGGCGCGCGGCGGGGAGCAAGCTGGCGGAAAGGGTAAATGGTCAGCGCCGGCCGCCGATGATCAGGTCGGGGCCAAAGATCACATCGGCATAATTGTGCAGATAGATTTTCAGCCAGGGCGTGAACCGTTCCGGGTGGCGGCTGACTTCGGCCAGAAGGTCATGGTAATCGACCCAGCGGGTCTCCATGACTTCGTCCGGGTTTGGGGTGATGGTCAAGGGGCGGTGGGCATGGGCCAGGAACACATCCACGGCCTCATGCTCGACCAGGCCGTTGCCGACATCGGCGCGGTATTCCAGGTGATGGCGGAACTCAGGATAGAGGCCGGTCAGGCCCAGCTCTTCCTGCATCCGCCGCACGGCACAGGCCGAGGGCTGCTCGTCCCACATCGGATGGGTGCAGCAGGTGTTCGCCCAGAGGCCGGGGGTGTGGTACTTCCCCATTGCCCGGCGCTGCATCAGGATTTCCACGCCTTTCACCACAAAAACGGAGACCGCCTTGTGTTTCAGCCCGCGCTCATGCGCGGCGAGCTTGTCAACAGGTGTCAAATCGCCGTTCACCCAGGCGGGGATCATGTGGCTCATGCTGTGTCCGTGACGGTTTTTTCTGGCGCGGCCTGCCGCAACTGCGATGGCCTGGCTCCTACCGCTAACCTTTGCGGGTTACGAAAGCAATTACGCGAAAAGCCGCGGCGAAAATGCCGCGGCTTTGTGGCCGTGCTGCCGGAAAATCCGGCCTTACTCGGAAGCGGCTTCCGCGTTTTCTTCCGCGGCGGGTTCTTCAGCCGGCGCCGGGCCGTGGCTGGCCAGGAAAGCAAAGATATCCTCGCCGCCCTTCTTCAGACGGAAGGACATTTTTGACTTGGCTTTGGCGTTGCCGGTTTCAGCCTGCAGGAATTTCTTGGGGTCGGTGGTGAAGCCGACGAAATTCGCTTCGTCCCAGACCAGCCCGGCTTCGCCTGCCGCAACCAGGTCCTTGCTGTATTTGAAGCCTTCGGTGCTGCCGGCCGCGCGGCCTGCCAGCCCCCACAGGTTCGGGCCGGTCTTGCCGCCCTTAACAATCACATCGCCGTCGTCCGAGACGACCATGTGGCAGGATTTGCATTTATTAAACCCCTTTTCCCCCTTGGCCGGGTCGCCTTCGGCAAAGGCAGGGGCGGCGAGGAGGCCGAAAATGGCGGCTGTTACGAGAGGTTTCATATTGCTTGCTCCGGTTTTGAGTTGGCAGGTTTGACTCATGATCCAATAGCCGGCGGTGTCAACCGGCAGTTTGACGCGCATCAAAGTCATGGCAAGAAGTTGCGGACCCTTATGGCGCCGCCCAGCAGGGCAGCAGATCGCCAGGGTCCGGGCGGGCGTGTGAGACGGCACGGGCAATGGCACGGCTAAGGCACAGCGCTGCGGCATGGCAGACCGGTCCAAGGTCCGCATCCGGGTTTTCCAGGGCGCGGGCGCCGGTGCTGGCGGCAAAGACCAGATCGCCGTCGCCGGGGGCATGGGCGGGGACAATTGCGCGGCCGATGCCGTCATGGGCGGTGGTGGCCAGGCGCTGGCACTGCGCCTTGCTGAGTGCGGCATCCGTGGCTACAATGGCGATGGTGGTATTGGCGCGCTCTTGCGGCATCGGGGCGCCGCCCAGCTTCTGCATGGCGGCCAGTTTGCGGCTCTCTGGACTGCGGCCCAGCCCGGCGGATGGATCCGGGCCCAATCCGCCGAATTCATCCCCGATTTCAAACGGCGCCGCCCAGAAATGCCGCTCACCCGGTGTGGTGACGGCGCCCAGCGGGTTGGCGGCCACCAGCGCGCCCACGGTCACGCCGCTGTTCAGCACCAGCGAGGCCGATCCCAGCCCGCCCTTGACCATCGCGGTCAGCGCGCCGGCGCCCGCACCATAGGTACCAAGATCAAAGGTATCTGCCGCGGCTTCAACCGCCGCCCGGCCCAAGGCGCGGTAGGGATTTTCATCCCAGTCCTTCTGCCCGCCGTTCAGCAGATCAAACAGGATCGCGCCCGGCACCAGCGGCACCCGCGCCGGGCCAACCGGAAAACCGCGGCCCTGACTGTGCAGCGCGTCCATCACCCCGGAACAGGCATCAAGACCAAAGGCCGAGCCGCCGGAAAGAACCAGCGCGTCGATCTTGGCAACTGATTTGTCCGGCGCCAGCAGATCGGTCTCCCGCGTTCCCGGCGCACCGCCCATCACATGCACCGATGCGGTGAAGGGCTTGTCTGCCGTCAGAACTGTGGTGCCGGATTTCAGCGCCACATCCTGCGCATTGCCAACCAGGATGCCGGGGACATCGGTGATCAGATTTCGAGGGCCGGGAAGCATGGTGAGAAGTCCTTCTTGCATGAAGCGCGCTGGGGCGCGCTGCCTCCGGCGGGAGGTGAGGCCTGTCATGGAAACCCTCCGGTGGAGGGTTTCAAGGCCGAACGGGCGGAGCCCGGGGAAAGATGAAAGCGCGGCGTCAGATCCGCGGCTTGGGGGCTGCAGTTTCCGGGTCGCCTGAGTTCGGCTCACCCTTGGGTTCGATCAGAAGCACCTTGCATTCTTGCTCGGCGCGGGGGCGGTGACTGATGCCTTTGGGCACCACGAACAGCTCACCTGTGCGGACGGTCTGTGGTGGCTCACCTTCGATGTCCATCAGCATTTCGCCCTCAAGCACGAGGAAGAAGTCATCGGTACCGGCGTGAACATGGTACGGAAACTCCCCCTGAAATTTCACCACCATCACGTCGTTGCCGTTATAGTCCGCCACCACATGCGGGTCCCAATGGCTGGAAAACATTGCCAGTTTTTCGCTCAGGTTCACGGTCTTCATATGCAGCGTCCTCCGTCCACTTCCATCGCAACACCGGTCACCATACCCGCCTCGTCCGAACACAGGAAGCAAGCCGCGTTGCCCATGTCCTCAGGCGTGGAAAACCGGCCGATCGGGATGGTGGACAGGAATTTGGCGCGCATTTCCGGGGTGTCTTCGCCCATGAAGGTTTTCAGCAGCGGCGTTTCCCCCGCCACCGGGTTAATCGCATTGACCCGCACGCCATGCGGCGCCAATTCCACGGCCATGGTTTTGGTGGCAGTGATCATCCAGCCCTTGGAGGCGTTGTACCAGTTGAGGCTGGGGCGCGGCGAGACACCGGCGGTGGAGGCGACATTCAGGATCGCGCCGGTCTGGCGCGCCTTCATATGCGGAACCAGGGCGCGGGCTGTCAGGTAGACGGATTTGACGTTGACGCCTAGCACCCGGTCGAAATCTTCCTCGCTGATGTCTTCCAGCGGCGCGGGCAAATGGGTGACGCCGGCATTGTTGATCAGGATGTCCAGCTGTCCAAAGGCCTCCAGTGCGGCCTCTGCCATGGCATTGACCGAGGCGCCGTCGGAGACATCCACTGTCCGGGCGGTGGCGTTGCTGCCCAGCTCTACGGCCATATCCGCTGCCGCGGCACCATTGATGTCAGCAATCATCACCCGGGCGCCCTCAGCCAGGAACTTGCGTGCGATCCCGGCGCCAAAACCCGAGGCGCCTCCGGTCACAATGGCGGTTTTTCCGTCCAGCCGCATGTTCTTATCCTCCCTGCTGTTTTGCTAGCAGCATGGGCGGAGCGGGAGGCGGGTGCAATCCGCCGGATCAATCCGGGTCGATTTTACCGCGCGTCGCTTTCAGGCCGCCGCGCTGTTTCTTGGCCTCCAGCCGCCGCTTGACCGAGCCGCGTGTGGGTTTGGTGGCAATGCGCCGCTTGGGCGCCACCAGCGCCTTGCGCACCAGCTCGGCCAGCCGCTCGCGTACGATTTCGCGGTTGCGCTGCTGCGATCGGGTCTCGTCGCATTGCAGGATGATCGCGCCTTCCTTGGTCCAGCGGCGCCCGGCCAGCCGTTTCAGCCGGTTCTTGACCGCAGGCATCAGCGCAGGAGAGCGTTCGGCCTCGAACCGCAGTTCCACCGCAGTGGCCACCTTGTTCACATTCTGCCCGCCGGGGCCGGAGGCACGGACAAAGCTTTCGGTGAGTTCCCAATCCTGCAGGGTGATTTGCGCGTTAACGTGGATCATGGCTCAGTCAGTAATCGAAAAGGGCCGTTCCCACACGCGGAAACAGCCCTTCGAGATGATAGGAGGTGCACCGGTTAGGTCAGCACCAATTCAGTAATCTATACGCGCCAAGGGCTGCCTCGGCCGCACGCCTTCTGAACTGTTCCGGCACTGCTCTCCATAGCTTCTCTAGACAATGGGCACCTCCTTTCTGAATGTTTCGTGTGACCCCAGCCTGCCATAGATTCGGTTAATGTCAAAACAAAATCATGTGGTCTTTGCGGTCAGTTTACGCACGATGATGCGGAAGGGCACAAGGGCGGCCAAAGCAAGCGACAGTTTCACCAGCCAATCGGCCGCGGCAAGCGAGACCCACAGGGGGGCCATAGGGCCGCTGCCCAGCAGCGGCAGCACCTCTGCGGCCCAGGCGACATCGTTGCCCGGCTCCAGCCAGACAAGCGCGCCTGAGAAGGCGATGGTGAAGAAAATTGCTGTGTCCACCGAAGAGCCGGCCAGCGTGGACGCCAGCGGCGCGCGCCACCATTTGCCTGTCCGCAGGGCGGAAAAGACGGCAACGTCCAAAAGCTGCGCAGTGAGAAAGGCAAGACCGGAGCCAAGAGCAATCCGCAGCGTCACGGCCGGATAGGTGAAGCCGTCGCCCTGCAGCATGATTTGAGTGCCGATCAGCGAGCAGATGACCCCGGCAAGAAAACCGGCCAGCACCACCTTGCGGGCAGCTGCGGTGCCATAGACCCGGTTCATCACGTCAGTGACCAGGAAAGCGATGGGATAGGTGAAGGCGCCCCAGGTCAGCCATTGGCCGAACAGGAATTGCACCAGGATGTTGGACGCCACAACGACGGCGGCCATGGCAGCAATGCCGGGAATATGTGAGCGGGTCATGGGCCGGATCCATTTTTCAAGGCCGCGGGCATCATAACTGCTACGGCAGAAGACTGGCCCTTTAAACCGGACGTCCTGCTGCTGCAAGCATGCTGCAGGGCAGCGGCTCCCGCCCGTTCGGGCGCTTTTCAGGAAATGCACACTCCCGGTTGGGCCCGGCGCCGCTGGCGCGGCGCGGGGACTGCTGGTCAGCGGGGCAGCGCGTATTCTACTATTTCGGTGCGTTGAAAGGGCAGGAAATTGTCGTCCGACACCATCGTGGCGCGCAGGCGCCCGGTTCCATCCGCCCAGACCGACAGCCCTTCCAGATTGTCATGGGTGCGGGCGCGGGTCTGCAGCAGCACCGTTTCATTGATCGGCCCGGCGGCGGTGATGTCCCAGCGGCGCAACCGGCTGCGGAAGCCAAACAGAGTAAAGTCGCGCTCCAGAAGATAGAACCGCCCATCGGGGCCGAAATCGGCATCCACCGGCAAAAATCCACCCACGGGCGGCAGGCTGAAGGGGCGCGACCAGCGGTGGCCGTTCCAGCGCCAGACCGGGATCTGCCCGTTTTTGTCCAAGGCGCGCTCGGGCAATGTATACAGCCGCCCGCGGGAATCGATGGCCAGGGTTTCCAGCGATTTGTTAGGCGGCAGGCCGCGAAAGGCCTTGGGGCGCGGCAGCACTTTGGCGCGGCCTTCGGGGCTGCGGTACCGTGCCACCCGTGCAGCACCTTCAAAGGAGATATAGCGGCTGCCGTCCGCCGCCACTGCCAGCCCTTCGCTGTCGCCGGCAAAGCCCCGGAGTGTTTTTCCGGTGGAGGCCCGCAGTTCATGCGCGCGCCGGGCTGTGATGCCGGAAATCAGACCCTGGTTGCGCTGGATCCGGGTTGTCACCAGTGTCGCACGGTCGCTGAGCACGGTCATCGACTTGCCGCCGTCACTGAGCTTGAGCGCCGAGAACCCGCCGAACCAGCGCTGGTTCAGCTTCCAGGTATAGCTGCTGAGGTGCTGCGCCTTGCCTGCTGCAGCCGCCGCGGGGCGGTTTGCCGCATAACCCGCCGCTGCCAGGCAGGCGGCGGCCGCTAGGGCCAGAATCAGTTTGATTGCAGAACGGCGGCGCATTGCTTGGGCAGGTCCGAAAGGGTGTAATCCCGTCTCGGTTTAGGCTTTGGCGCGTTGGGGTCAACCGGTTTCGGTTTCGGCGGGTTCAGAATGTCATTGACCCAGCGCTGGGCATCGGCGCAACCGTCGCCTTTGGGCGGGGACGCCTGATCAACGCAACCGCGCGCGCCGCGCGGACAGGCCAGCCGCACGTGGAAGTGATAGTGATGCCCCCACCAGGGCCGGATTTTGCGCAGCCAGCGGCGGTCGCCCTTTGCGTCCTTGCACATCTGCACCTTGGCGCCGGGAAAGACAAAGATCCGCGCCACCCGTTTATCCTGCGCCGCGGCTTTCAGAATTTCATGATGGGCACGGGTCCAGCTGGAATTCACATAGGCGCCCTTGGCCCGGCGCATCGAGATTGAGGAGATGTTTTCCCGTGCGTTGCGGCTGAGGTTCAGCCGGTCCGGCGGCCGCATCCAGATGTCGATATCAAGACCGATCTGATGGCTGCGGTGGCCCGACAGCATCGGCCCGCCGCGCGGCTGGCTGATGTCGCCGATGTACAGCCCCTTCCAGCCGCGCTGTTTGGCGGCCACGCGGCTCAGGTCCTGAACAAAATCAATTGCCGCCGGGTGCCCCCAGTTGCGGTTGCGGCTAAGGCGCATCGCCTGCCAGGTCGGGCCGGTTTCGGGCAGCTGGGCGGCGCCGGCAACGCAGCCCTTGGCATAAGAGCCGAACGGCGCGGGGCGCTGCTGCGAGGCGCTGGGCTTGGCCCCGAACAGGGCCTTGGCCGGGGTTTGCGCACTGGCCGGGCTGCATAAGCCCGCAACAGCTAAACATATGGCAAGAAACAGTTTCAACCCTGATCTCCTTCTCCTTGAACCCAGAACAACAGTACCAATCCGATTAAAAACAGCCCGATCACGGGGGTGATCCCCAGCCGGGCGCTGCCGGTCACTGTGGTGGCCAAACCGATCAGGGCCGGCGCCAGAAATGCGGTGGCGCGCCCTGATAGGCCATAAAGGCCGAAGCTTTCGGTCGCATCCGCAGGGCTGGTGTGGCGCACCATCAGGCTGCGGCTGGCGGCCTGCAGGATGCCGCCAAAGCCGCCGATCAGCATGCCGCAGCCAAAGAACACCGTGTCGGGCAGCGTGGAGCCTTCTGCCAGGGCAAAGCCGAAAATCTGGTGGCGCGACATGCTGACTAGGATCAGGCAGACAAAGGACAGTACCAGGATCGAGGCGATGATCACCGGCTTCGGGCCCAGCCGCCGGTCAGCCTTGCCGCCCAGCCAGCTGAAGACAGTGGCGGCAAAGGCGGCGACAATGCCGAAAATGCCGATCTGGGTTATTTCCCAGCCCAGCACCAGCTTGGCGTAGACACCGCCAAAACCGTACAGCCCGTTCAGCGCGTCGCGGTAAAACATTGACGATCCAAGATAGGTTGCAAGGCTCAGCCGGTGGCGCAGGCTGGTAACCAGCTTGACCACCATTTGCCAGGCTTTGCCCAGGCTGGCCTTGCGCCCGGTGGCGCCGCGGTCCTGCACCCACAGAAAGTAAGGCACCATGAAGACAGCAAACCAGACGGCGGTAAAAGGGCCGACGGCGCGGGTGCCTTCCTTGGCCTCGGCATCCAGACCCAGGGCGGGGCTAAGGCCGATCAGCGTCTTGCCCGAACTTTGTTCGACAAACAGCAGCAGCATGATGAACAGCGCAATCACCCCGCCAAGATAGCCGAATGCAAAGCCGGAGCCAGAGACCGCCCCCACGTCCTCGCGGCTGGCAAGCGTCGGCAGCTGGGCGTTGACAAAGATCAGCGCAAACTCGGCGCCGATGAAGCCAAAACCAAAGCTGACCAGCATCCACCACAGGTTGCTTCCTGCAGGGTCCATGTACCACAGCCCCCAGGCACCGATCAGATACATCAGCGAAAACATCATGATCCAGGGCAGGCGGCGGCCGGTGATATCGGCCAGTGCCCCCAGAAACGGCGCACCAAAGGCGATGATCAGCCCGGTCACGGTCAGGCACAGCGACCAGACAGTCTGCGCCTGCGCCTTGGCCGCCTCGCCCGCCAACCCCTGGGTCATAAAGTAATCCGCGGCCACGGCGGCAAAGAACGGGCTGAAAATAAACGTCACCAGCAGCGTCTGATACGGCTGGCTGGCCCAGTCAAAGAACCACCATCCCCAGATCCGCTTGCGCGTGGATACCTGCTGCATGCCCGGCCTCTTTTTATCGTTGCCCTCAGGTATGGCAGGCGGGCAGGGGCCTAGGCAAGCCCGTCCTGCATCGGCGGCCAGGGCCGGCCGCCATCCGCTTGGCACCAATCCTTGATCCAGCCGGGCAATTCGGGTGAGTTTTCAGCGTCCTGCCCCAATGCCGCCAGCACCTTGGCGGGCGGCACGATGCCCTTGCGGTCCGTGACTGCGGTGCGCAGCATCACATGACTGGCGCAGTCGCCGTTTTTCTTCCACATGGACTGTTCGACATAGATGAACTTGTCATCCCAGCCCGCCGCGCGGCTGCGCATCTCGAACCTTTCAAATCCGCGGATGCGGCGGCGGTAACGCACAGAGGATCCCGCAACCGTCAGCCCCCAGCGGTTTTTCTTCAGCGCGCCGATCAGCCCCGCCCGCTGCGCCAGCATGGTGCGGCCAAGGTCATACAACGTCATGGTGCGGCCGTTGTTCAGCTCCATCCACATATCCAGATCCCACGGCCAGCAGATGTGGTGCGAGACATGCAGCCCGGTGATTGGCAGCCGCGGCATCCGGCTGGCCAGAATGGTATCCTTGATCAGGCGGAATATAGGGTACATGCGCAAGGCCTCCTGTTTCGCTTGTGCCCGTGATGCCACCCGTTTACAGCGCGTCAACCGCAACCTCGCGGAAGCCTTGCGCATTTCGCCGCGCCTGCTTACCTGTGTGGCTGTTCGAAAAAGGGAATTACAGATGGTCTCGCTGTTCCAAATTCTGATGCTGATCCTGGACATTGTCTGGTTCTTCATCATTGCCCATGTGATCATGAGCTGGCTGATCAACTTCCAGGTACTGAACCTGCACCAGCAGCTGGTAGGCCAGATCTGGTACGGTCTGAACCGGGTTCTGGAACCGCTTTATGCCCCGGTGCGCCGCATCTTGCCCAATATGGGCGGCATTGATCTGGCGCCGCTGGCGGTTCTGGTCGCTGTCTATGCGCTGCGCATCATCCTGGTGAACAACGTCTCGGCGTTCTACTGATCTGAACATCTGCGGCCCGGCGGCTTTCGCCGGGCTTTTGCGCGGCAGCCCTTGCCGGCTGATACCTCCTGTGGGATTGTGCCTGCCAACAAGAGCAGACCACCACATTGAGGCCCATCGCCCCCATGACAGCCCCGGCATCCCCGGCAGAGTTAGCCGCGCCAGCCCTGACAGGCGCGTCCCCGATCTTGCGCGAGATCTTCGGCTTTGACGCCTTCCGTCCCGGCCAGGAGGAAATCGTTGACGCCGTGACCGCGGGCGAAAACGTGCTGGCAATCATGCCCACCGGCGGCGGCAAATCCCTGTGTTTCCAGCTGCCTGCCCTGTTGCGTGACGGGGTGACGGTGGTGATCTCGCCGCTGATTGCGCTGATGCGCGATCAGGTCCGCGCCCTGCAGGAGGCGGGCGTCACCGCCGGCGCGCTCACCTCCGGCAATACCGAAGAAGAGACCGAAGCGGTCTGGCAGGCGATCGAGGCCGGGCGGCTCAAGCTTCTTTATATGGCGCCGGAACGGCTTGCCTCGGGGGCTGCGATGGGCATGCTGCGCCGCATCGGTGTCAGCCTGATTGCGGTGGATGAGGCGCATTGCGTCAGCCAGTGGGGCCATGATTTCCGCCCCGACTACCTGCGCATAGGCGAATTGCGCCGCGCCCTGGACGTGCCGCTGGCCGCCTTCACCGCAACGGCGGATCAGGAAACCCAGGAAGAGATTGTCCAGAAACTGTTTGACGGCGAGGCCCCGCGCAGCTTCCTGCGCGGTTTTGACCGGCCAAACATCCATCTGGCCTTTGGCGCCAAGGACAGCCCGCGCCGCCAGATCCTGGAATTTGCCGCCGCCCGCAAGGGCCAGTCCGGCATCGTCTATTGCGGCACCCGGGCTAAGACCGAAGCCCTGTCTGCAGCCCTGCGCGAAGGTGGCCACTCCGCCTGTTTCTATCACGGCGGCATGGACGCCGAGGACCGCCGCATTGTTGAGACCCGCTTTGCTCGCGAGGACGGCTTGATCGTGGTTGCCACAGTTGCGTTTGGTATGGGGATCGACAAACCGGACATCCGCTGGGTCGCTCATGCCGACCTGCCGAAAAGCATTGAGGCTTATTATCAGGAAATCGGCCGCGCGGGCCGGGACGGGGCGCCTGCCGAAACCCTGACTCTGTTCGGCCCCGACGACATCCGCCTGCGCCGCACGCAGGTGGACGAAGGATTGGCCCCGCCGGAACGCCGCGCCGCCGACCATGCCCGGTTGAATGCATTGCTTGGTCTGGCCGAGGCGCTGCGCTGCCGCCGCCAGAAGCTGCTGGCCTACTTCGGCGAGGAGTCAAACCCCTGCGGCAATTGCGACCTCTGCGACACGCCCGCGGATGTGTTCGACGGCACCACTGTTGTGCGCAAGGCGCTGTCAGCGGTGCTCAGGACCGAGGAATGGTTCGGCTCGGGCCATCTGATCGACATCCTTTTGGGCGCTGACAACGAGCGGATCCGGGCCAAGCGCCATGACCAGCTGTCGGTCTATGGCTGCGGCAAGGAATTCGGCAAGCGCCAATGGCAGGCGGTGTTCCGGCAGATGATGGGCCACGACCTCTTGCGCCCCGATCCGGAACGCCACGGCGCGCTCCGCTTCACGGAAGCCGCCCTGCCGATCCTGCGCGGAGAACAGTCGATCGAGCTGCGCCGCGACACCATCAAAGCGGCTGAGCGCCGTCCCGCAGTGAAGGCACTGGTCTCTGAAGAAGACGCGCCGCTGCTGTCGGCTCTCAAGGCCAAGCGGCGTGCATTGGCGGAGGCGCAGAAAGTGCCGGCCTATGTGATCTTTCCCGACCGCACCCTCATTGAGATGGCCGAGACCCGCCCGGAAACGCTGGACCAGATGGCGCGGGTGAACGGTGTCGGCGCCAAGAAGCTGGAGCGCTACGGCGATGATTTCCTAAGCGTGATCACCGGCGCCGCCGAGCAGCTGCATCCCGCAAGGCGCAAGCTGGCCGGGAGCGGGTCCGGTTCGGTTTACGACTCGCTGCTGGAAGTGCAGGCACAGCTTGCCCGCGGGGACTGCGGCACCATGAAACCGCTCACCTGTTCTGCGTCGCTGCTTGCGAAAGTGGCGCAGATGCGCGCCGGTGACGAGGCGGGGATCACGAAACTGTTAGGGGAGCGCCGCGCCGAACGTTTCGCGGCGGCGTTTCTGGACGTCCTGCGCGGCGCGGGCTAGGGTCGCGCCAAGATCATCAAGGGAGTAGATATGCTGGTAGTGACCTCTCCGGCCAAGAAGCTGGACTGGGCGGAACGGGATCAGGAGATGACCTGGCCCGCGCTGCATGACGACGCGGTAGAGCTGGCAGAGGTGGCCCGCGGACAATCCGTGGCGGATCTGATGAAGCTGATGCATATCAGCGAAGATCTGGCCAAGCTGAATCACGCACGGTTTCAAGAGTTTACTGCGGATCCGGCAACTGCGGCCACCCGCCCGGCGGCGCTGGCGTTTGCCGGCGATACCTACCAGGGGCTGGAGGCGTCCTCGCTTGATGCTGATGAAATGGCCTGGGCACAGGAGCATTTCCGCATCCTGTCAGGTCTTTATGGCCTGCTGCGTCCCTTGGACGCGATGCAGCCCTACCGGCTGGAAATGGGATCGCGTCTGAAAAATGCGCGCGGCAAAAACCTCTATGAATTCTGGGGCAGCCAGGTTTCCGCGGCACTGAATGCGCAGGCGGATGCGGTAAATGCCAGCGTGCTGGTCAACTGTGCCAGCCAGGAGTATTTCGGCGCAGTGGATTTAGCAGCGCTGAAACTGCGGGTCGTCACTCCGGTGTTCATGGAAGAAAAGAACGGCACCCCTAAGGTGGTGAGTTTCTACGCGAAACGCGCTCGTGGTGCGATGGCACGGTTCATTATCCAGAACCGGCTGACAGATACGGAGAGCCTCAAAGAATTTGATGCTGGCGGCTACGTGCATCAGCCGGCAATGTCGGCCCCCGATAAACCGGTCTTTTTGCGCGGCGCCTGAGGCAGGAGAAAGGCTCCCGCCCGTTCCGGCACATTCAAGAATGCACCTTCACGGTTGG
>NZ_JAKFZM010000130.1:0-947 GCF_021654205.1 Leisingera sp. MMG026
GCGCTTTTCTTTGCCTCGCTCTCTACTTCCGCTTTGCGGACTTCGATTTCCTTGGCCAGCGCTTCCAATTCAGCGGCACTCAGCCTCTTTAGATCAATGCCATGTTTCACGTGTGTTTTCAGTTGTTCTCGGTCAAAGCAGATATACCCATCTGGGGCAAGCAGCTGGCCACAGCGGTGCGGTATCCGTCGCAATCCGATTTGGGGCCGGAGGCTGCTGATCGCACCAGGCGTATGAACTGCCCCTCCGGCTTGGCGGTTCACTACACCGTTCCGAGAAACCAATTACAACGCATGCACCACGACCTTGACCATTTCGAGAAGATCGCTCGCGCCACTATAGCTTCCCTGCCGGGGGCCTTCAGGCCAGCTGCAGATAACGTCATTCTGCGCATTGCCGAATGGCCTGCGCCGGCCATGCTGGACGAACTTGGTTTTGCAGATCCATATGAACTGACAGGGCTCTACGAGGGAATACCTATGACCGAGAAATCGGTTCTCGACATGGCGCCACCTCCGGATGTTGTCTGGCTCTTCCGCCAGCCGATCCTGGCGGAATGGCGTGACCGCGATAATGTCGAGCTGAACCAGTTGATCGCGCATGTTGTTATTCACGAGTTCGCCCATCATTTCGGATGGACTGACGAGGAGATCGCAGCCATCGACCAATGGTGGGTCTGAACCGCTCTTCGATGCCCAGGGGAAGTTGGCATTCGAACTCACAGGTGACGTTGCCGCGACGATGGGGTGCCGCGAGTGCAGTCGATGGTTCGCAGCCCGCATCCGGCATTGCGATAGTTGCGAGTTAACAGTCCCGCAGCTAAAATTCCCGACATCGACGGGAGAAGTTTCAAGGGCCAATCACATCAAGAGCTTGATCGCCTCAACGCGCTGCTGCATGCGCTGCCCGTCGAAAACATGCCTATGTCGCTTAGCGAATTTGATGGC
>NZ_JAKFZM010000131.1:0-930 GCF_021654205.1 Leisingera sp. MMG026
GGATCGACCGGAACATTCTCTCAAAGCTGACCCAAGCGGGCCTGATACCAAGATACCTTGAAGTGGCAAAAGTTTCGTCGCTCTATCACCCGCGCGATTTGGACGACTTCCTCTCCAATCTCAAAACACTGTCGATCTCTGATACCTCGAAAAATGATTGCGAGGCAATATTGTCAGCGTCTCGCAGGCTAAATATTCCCACGCAACGTGTAGTTCAGATCATCCTGCGTGACAAAATTCAGTTGTTCGCAGCAGATCCGAGAACTGCAAAGTTCCGGGATTTTCGGGTGTCCATCGAAGATCTGCGCGAAGCAACTATCCGCGACAAAGCCGGAGCGATTCATCAGAAACGCGCAGCAGAAATTCTTGGTGTCAACGAATACGCCGTGAGCATCCTCGTCCGAAAAGGACTGCTGGAGTCACAGCTTGTACGAGAATTCCATAGCGGGCGAGAACGGCGCTATGTTTGCTCAGCATCAATGGAAGTTTTCCAGAAAAACTACGTCACTGTGTCTCAACTCGCCAAGCAATCTGGAAGGCCACCAGGAAGCGAAGCGCTCTACCACATGGACCGTGGTGTCGCCCCAGTTGATCGCCGATCAGGGTGCCACACGATTTTTCTGAAGCGTGATGTGACCTAACCCATTCAGCCACGGAAAAGCCGACTTAGCGTCGGCTTCTTTATTTCTGGGTAGAGGCAAACCTTTGTGACCGAAAAGGCAAAGGCAGTTTCGCGAACTGTGCAGTGGGCACTGATTGTATTGAATATTTTCCCGCCTCTGAGGCAGATCTTTGTGGTCGTTGCCAAACCTTGTAAATTGTCAGATAGTTTTGCCTTTTTAGTCAGAGATATTGACTCTGGCTGCGCAAAACGTGTCACCTTCAGAGTGAGCTCAATCCGCTCACTGAAGTCCAAGCTTTGCGCACGAA
>NZ_JAKFZM010000132.1:0-917 GCF_021654205.1 Leisingera sp. MMG026
GAATGCCGGCGTTCGGCGTTGTAACAGGCCATCCATTCACTGTCCGGCAGCGCTACTACATGCACGAGAGGGCAGATATCCTCCAGTTCGGTTGTTCCTGAAAGCAGGATACCAACAGGCCATTCTTCGTCGGTCATGAGGGTTTTCATCATTGAGGCGACTGAATTCAGCTCGTGTCTTGTTCCACGCGACGCCAGGTCCTGGGCTTCGTCCAGGTGAACGAACAGGACCTTCCGTTCACGAAGGTGATGCCGCACGAGATCCCAAATGTACCATGCTTGCCGCTCTGAGCTGATTTGATACCCCAGTGCACGCAGAAGTGTCTGACCTGCAAATTTCAACGTGGCAGGTGATGGCACGCGCAGGCTGACAATCGTTGCTTCGCGCAGGTTTGACGTTTCCAAACTCTTCTGCGCTCGTCGAATGAGATGAGCGACGGCCGCGCTTTTCCCGGTTCCAGAAGCACCGGAAAGTGCAATGCCATGGGCCTCTCCCGTTTGCTTTGCGGTAATGTCGGCCAAACGTTTTTGAATATGGAATGAAAATCTGGCTTCCAGCGGGGTGAACCGTTCGTGGCGGACAAAGTGCTTTTCGAGCGCCGACATCCTGTTGGCAGTTTCTATCAAGCGTTCATTTGTCATCGTCAAAGCTCCAGCGGTTCCGGCGTTCAGTTTTGGGTGGGGGAGTTTCTTTGCGCGGAGGAGAGGATGGCTCCTCAGGCGGTATTGGAGTGATCTCGATGCCGATTGCTAGCGGATCTGCCGATGGCAGAATCTGACCGAGGCGCTCTGCGTCTGAACGCACTGGGAAATGCAGCGACCCCTCATTGCGCTCCACATCTTGGTCGGTGACATGGAAAGGCGTGAGTTCACGTAATGTGAAGGCCTGTTTGTTGATTCCTGAGATATGGAGTTTGA
>NZ_JAKFZM010000133.1:0-909 GCF_021654205.1 Leisingera sp. MMG026
GATTTACCCTAACCAGCGGAATGAGGAAATCATAATAAATAACTCCAATCGCTCTAGAAATCGCCCACCGATACAAGCCGTGAAGGATCGTCGCGACAAAAATACAGATAGAAAGGAACCAAATTGTATCATCAACCAAGCCAGGCAAGCGATAATTGGAAACCAAACCAAATGAAATAAAAACAGAAATCACCACAGCCAACCAAGAGGATACGAATTTTCCATCTGGGAACGTGTCAGAGTAATCGTATCCAAGCAGATTCAACCACCTGTTCGGCCTCGGCTCCTCGACCGTCTTCAAACCATAGTACCACTCCTCCACCGCAGTTTGGAGGGACTTCGAAACAATGTGATCCACAAACTCTATTTGCACTTTGCATGAAACTTCGTCGGGATCCAACCGATACCTTGAGTGCATTCCATTCTTCAAATAGTAGTATGGATGATTGTACAGGCCGGTAAAATCCAAATTCAGATCAAGAGGCTGATAATCCCCAGTTTCCGGGTGGATCGATACCATCGAAAATGAGAAAATAACACTAGTAATTGGATCCTTGGTAGACAGATCATACTTCTTAAAGCTATCAAGAGAACCAAACTTGTAACGGTACTTCTTTTGCTTATTCACGCCATTAACATGAGTGGCCGTGATTGTAATCTTGCGCGAAGTGGGATTGTATTGCGAGCTCCACTGCCCCAAAATCAAGCAAAGTTGCTCTAGATCATTCGCGTCGACAATCGAACACCGATGATAGTTTTGTGAGAACTGCTCCTTCTTGCCAAGCACTGCGGAATGTAGTGCGCGCAAAACATCTCTCGGGATGTCCGGAAGTCGCGCCTCCTCACTTCCAGAAGCTAAAACAATTTCCCCATGCAAATCGTTGGACATTAGCGCCCCTCTCACCCCTC
>NZ_JAKFZM010000134.1:0-868 GCF_021654205.1 Leisingera sp. MMG026
ACGAAGCCCGACTGATGCCGCCTTCGTTTGTGAAAGGGTACGTCAAGCGCGGTAAGGGTGACGCACTGGATGCGGAAGCGATCTGCGAAGCGGTTCAGCGTCCAACCATGCGCTTCGTGCCGGTGAAAGCGGTCGAGCAGCAGGGTATTCTCGTGGCGCACCGGACCCGCTCACTGCTGGTTCGTCAGCGCACGATGGCTGCAAATGCACTGCGCGCCCATCTGGCCGAATTCGGCCTTGCCGCCAATCCTGGCATCGCCAATCTTGTGAAACTGGCTGACCGGGCATTCGCCGGTAACGACCTTCCGTCTTATGCCCGCCGAGCCTTTGAAATCCTGATCCGGCGACTTGCCGAACTGACCGAAGAGATCAGCATGCTCGACCGGGAACTGCGGGGCTGGCATGCCGAAAACGAAGCCAGCCGCAGGCTCGCGGCCATCCCCGGCGTCGGCGTCGGCGTGATCACCGCAACCGCCATTGCTGCCACTGTAACGGACCCCGGTCAGTTCCGCTCGGGCCGGCAGTTCGCTGCCTGGCTCGGTCCCACACCTCAGCAGCGCTCGACCGGCGGCAAAACCCGGCTCGGCGGCATCCCGAAGCAGGGCGGCCGATATCTACGAAGATTGCTGGTGGTCGGCGCGACTGCCGTGATGCGCCATGCGAAGAGGACACCGTCACCGATGACTGATCGGGTCAACAGCCTGCTGGAGAAAAAGCCATTCCGGCTTGTCTCTGTCGCGTTAGCCAACAAGCTCGCCCGCATCGCCTGGGCGATCCTGAAGAGAGGAGACACCTGCCGGCCATAGGGGTTGCCCGCCTGAAAGGCATGCAGCCCAAACCCGAATTGGCAATGGCAGTCGATGATGCG
>NZ_JAKFZM010000135.1:0-844 GCF_021654205.1 Leisingera sp. MMG026
GACAAAAGGGATTCACGCCGCTCTCTGATCGTGATTCAAGCTGGTATCTGCGATGGAGACCAGCTTGGCACGAGACCTGATGTCGGACGAGGAGTGGGCGTTCTTTGAGCGGTTCATCTTGTCTGTTCGCGCCCCGAATGGGCGCAAACCCACAAACCACCGGCTTGTTCTTGATGGTGTTTTCTGGATTGCTCGGACAGGGGCACCATGGCGGGACTTGCCCGAAGAATTCGGAAAGTGGTCAAGTGTCTATCGGCAGTTCCGCCGCTGGACGCTCGCAGGTCTCTGGGAGCAGATCCTCGAGGCGCTGACCGAAAGCCGGATCGTCCCTGACGCCCTGCAAATGGTCGATAGCACCGTGGTCCGCGCCCATCATCAGGCAGCGGGCGCTAAAGGGGGCCCCCGCGACAGGGTTTTGGCCGTTCAAAGGGTGGCTTCACGACCAAGATCCACCTCCGGGTGAATGCCGCCGGCCTGCCGATGCGAACGGACATCACCCCTGGCCAGACATCAGACTGTCTCGGGTTCGATCTTGTCATGGACGACAATCTCCCCGAACCATTCGTGTTACTGGCCGACAAAGGCTATGATGCTGACCGCATTCGCGACGAGATGCGGGAACGGGCCATTCAACCAGTGATCCCCATGCGGAAGTCGTGAAAGAAGCGTGTTGGCGTTGATCGCCCACTGTATCGACTGCGGAACCTGGTGGAGAGATGCTTCAACAAGCTCAAGAATGCCCGCCGCGTCGCGACCCGCTACGACAAAACGGCTGAAAGCTTCCTCGGCTTCGTCGACATCACATCAATCCGCCTCTGGATCCGCCATTTGTCAACATGACCTA
>NZ_JAKFZM010000136.1:0-821 GCF_021654205.1 Leisingera sp. MMG026
TCAAGGTCATCGCCCCGTCGCGGATCGCGGGCCAGGTGAACGTGCTTTCCTCCAGCCGTTTGTATGCCATGACAAGCCCGCTGGGCTCCGCCCGTTCTTGCCTCAAACTGTCCCCCGGACAGTTTGCTGCGTTTCACGCAGGCCGGCGCAAACTCCCAGAACAGGATCTTCATCCTGTCCGCCCGTTTGGCGCGGAACACGAAGACCGTGCCCGTGAACGGATCTTCCGCCAGCGCTGACTGCACGAGCGCCGCCAGGCCGTCATGGCCTTTGCGGAGCGAGCCTTGGACGCCATTGGTTCGAGCCCAATGGCGAGCCACCGGCTTCGTTGCCACCAGTATCCGGACGCCCTGCGAGGGCATCAGCATGGCGTGGCCCCGAGCGCATGCACAATCTCGGCGATCCGCGCTGCGGGCGTGCCTGGCGCCAGCTCGATCCTGACTTCGCCCGAGACGATCCGGATCACCTCATCGGATGCCGCAATGTCCGGCTCCGGCTGCTCCTCCGGAACATCACAAACCACCAGCGGGGCGAAGACCGGTTCGTCCGGCTCCGCCGCTGGCAACACCAGCTTCCCCTGCTTCGCCAGCCGGCGCCAAGCCGACAGCTGGTTTGGCAAGACTCCATACCGCGCCGCCACGCCATTCACAGCCGCACCCGGCTGGAGCGTGTCCGCCACTGCCTGGGCCTTGGCTTCATCCGGCCACCGCCGGTGGCCCGACGCGTAGATCTCCACGCCCAACGATTTGAGAAACGAATTTGTAGCGCACATTGCGAAACGCACTCCCCACTGTGAGATGTGCAAGATCTCGCAGCACGGG
>NZ_JAKFZM010000137.1:0-809 GCF_021654205.1 Leisingera sp. MMG026
TCCTCACCCAATCGGCGAGCGTGCTGCGGTGCAGATCGATCCCGGAGCGGGCCAGGATCTGGCTCTGGCGGTATAACGGCAGATGATCCGAGAACTTGCTGACCAGCACATGCGCGATGGCGCCCTCGGTCGGCAAACCGCCCTCGATCAGGTACGCGGGGGCTGGTGCCTGGGTGACGCCCTCTGCGCAGGCGCGGCAGGCATACTTGGGCCGGACAGTGCCCCTCTCGTGCATGTAAACATGCACTGCCGGACAGTGGATGACGCGGAGCTGCGCGGGAATAATATCCAGCCGCTCGGTGCGATCGTCACGCCGAAGGCGTGCCTGCGGCACGACGCCGATCCGGTGCACCTCGCCGCACCCGCATGGGCAGTCCAGGCTGTCCGGCTCGGTCACCTTCTCGGTCCGCGGCAGGTCCTTGGGCAGATTGCCCCGGTTGCGGCGGGCTGCCCTGCGCAGCGCCGGACCGGTGGCGCATCAATGACTTGCTCCTCGCTCAGCCTCTCCGACCGCTTGCCATGCACGGCCTGGTTCAGCTCGGCGACGAGATGCTCCAGGCGTTTGCTGGCCTCCCGAAGCACATCCCGCTCGCGCAGCACTGCCAGAACAGCGTCACGCTGGTCTTCTGGAATGGCCGAGAGGTCGATGGGCGGGGCGCTGGACATGGCTGGACCATACCCTGATCTGCCCCTCTGGGAGCAGGCTTTCGGCTGCCCGAGTCACTCTGCCACAGCCGGGCGGCGCGCTTCCAGGGACCGCACCCGCCGCCAGTCCAGCCCGGCAAACAGCGCCTCGAATTGGGCACGGT
>NZ_JAKFZM010000138.1:0-785 GCF_021654205.1 Leisingera sp. MMG026
TAGGTCTGCTGGCGGCCACGCCTGCCTGTCGGCGCGGCATCCCAGCTCATCTCGGGGTCGAACCAGATCGTCAGCGAGCCTCGGCGCTTGAGCGCTTCATTGTAGGCTGGCCAGTTCCTGGTCCTGTAGGTCGGGGGTGTAGGTCTGCTCATGCATCCCAGCTACCACGCTGGATTCATGAGATGAATCCCACACGGGATTTGTGCAACAGAGCCCCCTGAAGCGGGTTTTACTGGGCCAATAGCAATAGGCAAGGAGACCACCTCTGTTTGAGCTCAATGTGGACCGTGTTCGCTGGCCAGGCCTTCGCTTGTGCAGCGCGGCGTTATAGGCGCCGTGCGGACTTCATGAATTCGCACCTGCTGCGGAATCTAGTCTTGCGCTGCAAGTGTGGATTGTACAAAAAGTTGGACATAAAGCAGAGAACCTCTGCATTTGCGGGTTCACTGTACCCTTTGCGCCTTGACCACAGTGCCCCTCCCAATGAAAATTTAGTATGAACGGCGGTCAAGGCCGTTCCGACTAAACTCACGGTGAGGTAAAATTTTGCATTATTTATCACTTTCCTGCGGCCTTGTTGCACAAATCGGTTGGGGGATTCACTGCATGAATCCAGCATGATAGCTGGGAGGCATGAGCAGCTGGGCCCCTACGAAGTACAAGACCACGAACTGGTCGGCTTACAATGAAGCACTGTGTCAGCGCGGATCGCTGACGATCTGGTTCGATCCCGAGATGGAGTGGGTCCCTCCGCCGACCGGGAAGCGCGGTCGCCAACAGAGCTT
>NZ_JAKFZM010000139.1:0-793 GCF_021654205.1 Leisingera sp. MMG026
GCGCCAAGGTGCTTGGGGTCGGCGGCGATCCGGATCACCGTGTCCGCACTTGATCGCATCAGCAGATTGTAGATCTCCCGTTTGTTATGGCGGGCGATGTCGGCGACCGGTTTTGGCAGCGTGAAGACCAGGTGGAAATAGCGCACGGGCAGCAGTTCGGCCTCCCGCGCTGCCAGCCATGCCTTGGCCGCACCCGCCTGGCATTTGGGACAGTGCCTGTTCCGGCACGAATTGTAGGCGATTTATTCATGCGCGCAGTCTTCACACCGTGCAACATGACCGCCAAGCACGGCCGTGCGGCAGCGCTCGATGGCGCTCATTACCTTCAACTGATCGAGGCTGATATGGTCCGCATTGGCCGCCCGCCAAGCAGCACCATGCATGCGGAAGACATCCGCGACCTCCAAATGTGATGGGGGCAAGGCGCGCTATGACGCGCGTTTCCTGCCCTTCCTGCGCTTCGCCGCGGTCAGGCCGTCCAGCGGGCTCTCCACCGCCGCGATCATGCCCGTAGCGACGCTGGCATAGCGCGCCGTCGTGGTGAGTTTGGCACGACCGAGCAGCGCCTGCCCTCTCATCGATTGCTGTGCAATCGACTGCCGGGTAATAAATGACCCGGATGCCGACGCCGCGTTCCAGCAGATGTGTCGCAAAGGAATGGCGCAACGTGTGCAGCGTCACCGGCTTGGTAATCCCTGCGGCCCGCGCGGCCTCCTTGAACAGCCGCGAAATCTGGCGGGCCGAGAGGTGTTTGCCGCGATAGCCGGGGAAGAGAACCCGCTCGGATCCGCTC